>NZ_JAFLWD010000002.1:0-92502 GCF_017316105.1 Candidatus Enterococcus ikei | reverse complement strand
AATATCTTGAACTTAATTCTTTCAGGATATTCATTAGTGCGTTTTTTTAAATTAACGTGATAAGTATAAATTTCAGATCAAAACGTCTTCAATAGTATTTTGCTTTTGAATGCACACTAAGAAAATTTTTTAGTTCTGGATATAAATTTAGTAGGAGGTACCTGCGATGTACACTATCGGTATTTTTCGAGATTCGTCTCAACCTGTATTGGATTATACCAAAGAATTGGTGAGCTTAGGTCATGAGGTTACGATTTTACAAGTCAAAGATGTAGGTTCTGAACTAGCAAATGTAGATGCATTTATTATTGAAGAATCCACTATAAGTGATTTATCTTGTATTTGCAAAAATATTCTGGAATTAAGAACGAGATTAAATAAATTGATTTGGGTATTGTTGATTAAAAATGATGAAGAAGCAAAAACAAAAAAGAAAATATACTTACAATTAGGTGCAGACGGTGCCTCTGTTTATGAAGATGAGTTTGTTTTACAATTTTCAAATATATTAAAACGGATTGAGAATAGGGAAGAACCCAACGTTTTAAAGACGATGTCGGCGGCAGGCCCCTTATTAAAACTACTTCCAGAAAATCTCAGTGTTTTAAAAGAAGGGAAAGTCGAAATCAGTTTAACCAAATTAGAATTTAAAGTCTTAGAACTACTTCATAATAAGCACGATAAAGCATTGACTTATGAAGAAATCTACCAACATATTTGGGAAAACGAAAATACTGAGAAAAAAGAGTATCGAGTAAGTAATATCATTTTCCATTTAAGAGGAAAAATTGAAGAAGATCCTACGACTCCGAAATTTATCAAAACGGTTCGAACGATCGGGTACAAATTAGCGTTAGATCAACAAGTAAACAACATTAGCATGAATAACACTTGAAGGAGGTGAAGAAACTAAGAACATTCTTTGTAAACTAATGGGGCAGGAGGGAAAATGAATGAAATGATTAAAAAAAGAAAATTTCAATTAGTTGGAATGAGCATAGCCATTCTTTCGATCCTTATTTTAGCTATGTTTTCACAGCTGCATTCTTCTACAAGTAAGATTTTTGCCAAATCACCGATTTCGTTGACAGCTGTTGAAGAGGAACTTTATGCAAATGAAGTATTTCATATAAAGATCTCTGACACAAGAGGTGAAAACGAGCTGAAGAAGTCTGATGAGAGTAGTCCATCAACTGATTTGGGTGAGTCAAAAAAAGAGTGGCAAGTTCGTATTCCTGAAGGAATAGAGTTTAATGAAGCAGAAGAAAGAGCCATGCTTTTACAGGAAGACCCAAAAGCAACGTTTCCTGTTTTTAATTGGAATGAAGAAACGCGGATGTTGACTATCACAGTGGATAGTGATCAATCTTCCCTGAAATTAGCACTATTAGCAGAAAAAAGTGGTGATTATTCACTGACATTGATCGATGAAGCAAATAGTGTTGGTCAAGGAGAGTTAAAAGTTGTCGTCAAAGAATCGAAAGCGAGTACGGACAATAGCCAAGCTCCTGACAGTTTAGATCTCGCTCAGCCGAGGGCATTGAGCAGCCGAGCTGCTGGAACAGCAGAAGTGACAGATTGGCAAAGTTTTGTTGAGGCGATCGCAGATAACACAGTGAATACTATTTCATTACAAAATGATATTACACTGTCAGGCACGCTAAATAACTATAAGGATTTATTTAGTGTTAGTTCAGTTGATTTAAACAGTGCGCAAAATGTTTATTTATATATCAATAAAAATGCGACTGCACGCTCACTGACGATTGATGGAAATGGTCATAACTTTAATTTTGGCAACTTAGCGATAGGATTTTTAAACCAAACGAGTTATGTATCAGGAAGTTCAGGCACTATTTTTGGCTATTGGGATTTAAAATTTCAAAACATTAATATGAGTTCTTCAAACTATTCTGGACCATTTTATATTTCATCGTATACGGCATCTGAAAGTGCTACGAATGGATTGACAGGAACGATTCGAAGTAACGCGAATATTTCTTATGATCTTACTTCAGCTACCAATACGAGAAATGTGACTGACTTTTTAGGTTACACGATTGGACTAAATGATCCATGGGTAACAAATGTGGAACTGTTAAATGATATCTACACAACTGCACCAACCTATTCATCTAGTTATTTTATTTACAGTCCGTATTTACGCTACTCGCAAAATGTAACTACAGCGACATCGATTGGAATTGCTTCTGGTGGTGAGTCCCACATGTATTTCCAACTACAAGGAAATGCGCGGACTGTGAAAGTAAATGGAAACAACTACACACTAGACTTTGGTTCGCTCTGTTTTACTTTCCAAGCTTATAATAACTACGGTTCAAAAGACTGGGATATCCAATTTAGCAATATGACGGTTTATCACGGTAATTATTGGGGCGCAATGATTTTCAACAATGGTGCCAATGGTGGAAAGATGACCATGGATAATTATACTGGCTACGGAACACAGTTTTTAGAGTCGCAACAAACCAATTTAACCCTGAAAAACAAAGTCCATTTAGAACAACAACGTACATGGACTTCTGTAAGAAAAGACGGGACAACGATTCGTACGTGGAATGTGAATAATTACCAACAAGGAAGTTTAGCGATTTCCACAGCTGTTGTAGAAAATAATGCAGATGTTTATATTTCTTCACTTGGATCGAATGTACTTTATATCCCATCAGGCAGTTTTAAAATCGGTAAAAATGTAAAACTAAAACTGGAACGTGGCAATCAAACAACTGCCGCCGAATACTACAATACGAATTTGAATATTTCAGGCGGTGTATTATCTGTTGGTGAAGGCTCTACTGTAGATATCTTAAACCATCACGGGACGTATGGTGGTGCTGTCTATCTAGGATCCGCTTCATCTGAGTTAAATATTGGGAAAGATGCGACGGTCAATATCCAAACAGATGCCTATTCTGGAACGGGAAACAACGATATAAACTATAATCCAATCTATATGAATGGTGGTTCTATTAACGTTTCAGGAAACTTAAATGTTAAAGGAGTAAACATGGGTGCCAGCACAACGGATTTATTCTATGTTGCAAATAACTCAACCTTTATTGTTCAACCAAATGCTTCGTTTGATATTCAAAGCGACAGCACGTCTATCTCGCAATATTTATTACGAATGGGTGGCGCATCATCAACCTTTAAATTCTCAGATGCAAAGCGTGTGAATCTGCAAAAAAATAAAGCATTGACCAGTGGAACAACGACAAATAATGGCTTGATTTGGTCTCAAGGAAACCTAAACGTATCAGTTCAAAATGTTTTCCAGTGGTCATTGAATAATGTAGCTGGTGGAGCTGACGGGGATAGTGGTTATACGTATGAGTACATTCCGATGAGTAATATGCAATTAACCTATGGTAGTGGGTTTAACCCAACGATTACGGCATCTAATGCGATGACAAATGAAACGTTGGCTAGATTTAACGCGAATTTTACAACGAGAGGACAACAACGCGTTCTCTTTACCCGAGTACCAGATCCAAATATTGCGATTCATAGCATTGCAACCGATAATCGTGGCAATAACAGTTCGACTACTGTATCTGGCTATGCGATTCCAAATGCCTATATCCGTATCTGGGATGTACCAGTCAACAACTCGATCACGGCAGCCTTTGATCCATCAACAGATAGCGTAAAATCACCCGTAGAAGATACGTCTACTCCAGCTGAATACCGTACGAATTTTACAACGAAATCAGATGCGGCAGGGAATTGGTCAGTAACTGTACCAGCAGGACATTATTTTACAGCTGGAAGTGTCATTCATGCCTACGGATTTGCGAATCTAAAATCAGAAGAAGTGACACAAACAGTCTTGGATAAAACACCACCTACAGCTTCACCAGTGACTTATTATATGACGAAAGGTGATCCTTTGCCTGCAGCAAAAGACATGGTGAAAGATGTTAGTGATACAAGTCCGATCAATACTGGTTTTGATTACGCCTATACGGATCCTACTGCGGCAGAAACAGCAGCGAATACGCCAGGAACACACACGGTACAGATTAATGTATCTGACAAGGCAGTTGATGCTGATGGGAATCCAGCGCCGAATACCAAAGTCGTTGAGTCAACGTTAGTTGTCTATGAACAAGCTTCAGGTGTTTCAGGCTCTGATTTTGAAGCATCTTATGTGGATATTCGTAATCTATCGGAAACAGAATTAAAGAATTATATCCTACAGCATAGTAAGCCAGATGCATTTAAACTAGCGAACGGCACCAAAACAGACTTGACTCAATTTGTGACGGTAACGGACTTTGGCGGCTTAAATAATGTGAGTCAACTTCAACCAAAAGCCTACACTGTAACATTAGCAGTAAAAGCAGCTGATTCAGGATTACCTACTGACATCACAACTACGATCCAAGTTACCGTTGTTGATGTTGATGCCGTATTATCTGTTGAATTCTTAAATGAAGCAAACCAAGTATTGTCTGGTTATACGGTCAAACTAAATACTCAAGTCGGAGATACGATTGACTTAACAAAAGAAGAAAGTGTCACCACACAACTTACGAATCTAACGAAAGCTGGGTATGATATTGCCGAACGACCAGCCAATGAAACAGCGGTGAAAATAAATAATACTGCACTAACTGTTCAATACAAAGTGCAAGGCGTATTGAGCTTGACCTCGGTACCAAGTGCTTTAGACTTTGGCTTACTAGCTTATAATGCAACAACCAAACGAATAGAAGACCCAGAATTTGATAAACAACTAGTCGTTACAGATACTCGAGCAGATGCTGCCAATGGTTGGCGTTTGACGGCTACACTGACAACACCGATGAAAAACGGTAGCGGTCAAGAATTAGTCAATGCCCTACGCTATGTTACAGGTGGTAAGGAAACGATTTTAAATACGAATGCACAAGTCGTTTACACCAATAGTAAGGGCACAGCAGGTAGCTTTGATGTTAGTGACAGTTGGGGAAAAACAGCAAATACTGACGGGATAAAATTACAAATCAATTCATCTGATACAGTGTATACAGGAGATTATGTCGGCGTAATTACGTGGAAAGTCATGGCCGGACAACCATAAAGGAGAGTGGAAAATGAAACATAAAACAATAAAAATAATCGTCTGCTCTCTAGTTGTGTTGCTAGGCATTTATAGTTACTCAAGTAGTGCAAGTGCGAATGAAGGAACAGGTGGTCAGGTCAATCGAGGGGGGAAGATTTCGTTTTACGAAGAATCGACCGAACCGACCGATTCATCTACCAGTACTGAACCAAGTTCACAGAAACCGACAACACCAAGCGCAACAGCGAAACCAGCTGGAAAAAACCTTCCCAGCATGGGCGAGCTGATGAAACACTACGGCATTTTTGGCATAGGTATATTACTCCTATTGGTGCTACTTCTCTTTTTACGAAAACGTAGAAAGGGGGAGCAAGAATGAAGGTAAAACAAATCGGTATCTGGTCGTTAGCAATTGCCAGTTTGCTTCTAGCTAGCGAAACAGGCATCATTGCCCAAGCTGCTCCTGAAACGCTTGATCAATCAGGCTCAGTTAGTATCAAAGGAAGCGTGGTGACAAATCCCGTAGATCCTGAAAATCCAGGAAATGTTGTTGATCCAGGAGATAGTCCTTCAACCGAAGGCCCTCTTCGTATTGACTATGTTTCTGCTCTTGATTTTGGTGAAAGTAAAATTTCTAAAAATGGACGTAGCTATCATGCGCTTGCGCAGCAGTTTTTTGGTGAAACAGGCCCTAGAGGTAGTTACATTCAAATTACAGATCAACAAGCAGAATCGTCTGGGTGGACGTTACAAGTCAAGCAAAATTATCAGTTTACCAATCCCATCATTCAAGAAACGGGTGAGCAGGATTTAAAAGGCGCGGTTCTTTCGTTAGATAAAGGATGGGCCAATTCAAGCGGTACTAGTGAAGCTCCAACCGTGATGAGAGAAACGATTGCGTTAAATTCAATCGGTTCAGCATACGAAGTTGCAACTGCCAGAGCAGACAGCGGGAAAGGCGTTTGGACCATTGCCTTTGGCGCATCGGATACGAATTCTAGCGATCAACCTGTAACACTGACACCTGTAGTAAATCAAGCAGGAAAACCAGTGATAGACAGTATTTATAATAAACCAGTGTATAGCAATTCAGCAATCACACTAAGTATACCGGAAGCAACGAAGATTCATCCGGTAGAATACCAAACGGAGATAACTTGGATATTAGCCAAGTTGCCTTAATAAAAAAACACACAAACAATTAGGAGGAATAGCAATATGAAAGCAAGAAGTCTTTGTGCATCAACATTAGTAGCAATTTTAGGAGTAACGGTTTTAGGAGCGGCAACACCTGCATTTGCAGCGCCAACTGAACTAACTTCAGAAGGTACGGTAAAAGTGACAGAAGGTACTGCCGGTGGTGGCGGAACTGAAACAGTCGATCCAGAAAATCCAGATGAAGTATTACCAACGCCGGATCCAGAATCTCCAGATGAAAATACAAACACTGAGCAAGGATCTTTAGTTGTTGAGAAAACGACTGATTTAGACTTTGGGTCAGTTGAAACATCTGCAAATACAGTAACAAGCTTTGCAAAACCAATGACATTTAACGGTGGAACAACAAAACGTGGTGCGTATGTACAATGGGCTGATGTTCGTGCCGGAGGTGTTTTCGGTTATACAATCACAGCACAATTAACAAAACAATTCACATCAGGAACAAACGTGTTATCTGGTTCAACAATTGACTTCAGCAATGGACTTGCTGCAGCGCAAGGCGATAATACAAACGCTGTTCCTTCAAACGTTCAAACAGGTTTCCAATTAACAGAAGCGGCGAATGATGCAAAAACAGTCGTTGTCGCTGACAAAGACAAAAAAGAAGGAAAAGGCCGTCACATCTTAGAATTTGGTCAAAGTTCAACGTCACAAAACGGAACACCAGGAACAGATGCAGAATCTGTAAAATTAACAATTCCTGCAGCAACTGCTTCAAACATGGCTGTAGCGGATTATACTGCTACTGTAACTTGGAAAATTACTGCTGCTGAATAAACGTTAAGTACTTTAGTAAGCTGGTGAAATCTTCACCAGCTTGCTTTTTAGATGAAAGAACCACCAACAAACGGATTTTTTCAGCTTACATAGGAAAAAAATAATTGAGAATATATGAGGTTTACAATGAAAAAAAACATAAAAACAACCAAACAATGGCTATTGCCGATCCTGATCGTAACCATCGGTCTGTTTTTTAGTCCATCTACGAATCATGCCGAAGAAAAACAAAACAACAATCCTGCTGGCGCAACAGGATTTACTTACAGCATTACCTTTCCTGATAATCAAATCAAAAAAGACCTAGGGTACTTTAAATTGCAAATGGAGCCAGGGAAAAATCAACAGATTTCCATCGCATTAAGCAATCCTGGTACTGAAAAAGTGACGATTGACGTTAAATTAAATGGGGCAAAGACGAACCAAAACGGTGTCATTGAATACGGTGAATCCACAATTAAAAATGATCCATCATTACCCTTTGATTTTACCAACATTGTCACAGGACCAGAGTCAGTTGAACTAGCACCCGGGGAAACCAAGAATCTGGATTTGACTATTCAAATGCCAGAAACAAGCTTTGATGGTGTGATTGTTGGCGGTATCCAGTTGATGAGAGCAAATCAAAATGGCACGACTTCTGATAAAGGCGGCTCAAAAATCATTAACCAATATGCCTATGTGATTGGTGTTGTGTTGCAAGAAACAGAAAAAGTGCTTGCGCCAAATCTAGAATTAAACAGTGTAAAAGCTGGTCAAAGCAATTATCGCAATGCTATTTTTATTAACTATTCCAATGTGATGGCAGCCTATTTAAATGATATGACAGCTGAAGTCCAAATCAAACCCAAGGGCAAAGACACTGTTCTTTACGAACGCAAACAAACCGCAATGAGAATGGCTCCTAATTCCTTTATTGACTTTCCTGTCAGTATGAATGGGGAACGCATGGTGGCGGGCGATTATGTAGCAAATATTCTCGTGTCCTCTGGTGACAAAAAATGGGAATGGACCAAAGACTTTACCATTTCAGATAAAGATGCGAATAAATTCAACGAACGAGATGTTGGCTTAGTACAAGAAAAAGGACTGGACTGGAAATTGATCGCCCTGATCGTTGCAGGTGTATTAGTGCTGATTATCCTGATCTTCGTGATTATTCGTGTACTCCGTAAGAAAAAACAAGAAAAAGAATTAGCCTTAAAAAAAGAACGTAAAAAGAAAAAACAGCAAGGTTCGTCTAATGGAAAAAGCAGTAAGAAAAAAGATTAGAAAAGTATAGGAGCTGAAGTGTATGTCTGTTTTAGATTGGGTTTTCATCATAGGGATAGCACTATCAATCGTTGCGCTCCTAGGATCAGTTTATTGTTTAGTACAGTTTTTCCGTAAACGTGCTATGCTAAAAAAACTTCCGAATAAAAAATTTAAAAACAAAAAGAAAAATAGAAAAATCGCACGAAAAAAACAGCAGTTGATGAAACAGAAGAAAAAGAGCGTACGCCTATTTTGGGTAATGGCAGTAATAACAGCTATTTTAGCTGGTGGGATGTCGTATCTTTCTTATTATCAGTCGATGAATTTGACAACGGAGGATTCAGATTCGGTTGTGAAAGGCTACTATCTATTGCGAGATTTTGAAGATCAGCTGATTGTAGCTCGTGATAAAAGTGATGATGAAGAAAAATTACAAAAAAATCTTCGCTACTTAGCGACCTCTATGGCAAGCTACGGGACGAAAAAAGCAAGTGATGTTAATTCAGAAGAAGGACAAATTACTTTGAATCGGTACTATAATTCAGTCAAACAATTAGGGATGAATGCAAGTACGCAAACAAAAAACTTTTTCGGCAACCAAGAATTGGTGGACAGCTTTTTAGCCGATATCAAGAAAGCGCAAGTCTATGAAAAAGAAACATTTGATTATTACAAAGTGAATGAATCTGCTTTTAAAGAAGAAAAGTAATCCAAGTGAGTGATTTTCGATGGAGAAAGAATCAAAGCGCATAAGCAAAAAGAAACCGTCAACTACAAGAAAAAAACGTCCTTCTCAAAAAGTACCAGCAAAAAAGACAGGAAACAAAAAAAGACCAAACCATAATAAAAAGACCAAACGCAAAAAACACCCCGTCAAAAACTATCTAAAAGAACTTATCGTTGCTGTAAGTTTGAGTGTCGTGTTGGTGCTTGTCATCAGTTCCTTTTTCCTGACGATCGTGACTGTCCGTGGTTTTAGTATGATCCCGACGTTAAGAGAAAAGGATCGAGTGCTTATTCAAAAAACAACGGACCTCAAACGCTTTGATTTAGTTGCGTTTAAAAGTGGCAATGGGAATACGCAAATTAGACGAGTCATTGGTCTGCCGGAAGAAAAAATTGCGTACACGGATGATACACTTTTCGTGAATGACCAGCCGGTAGACGAAAAATTTATTATGGATGAAATCAATGAAAGTCAGCGCAATGGCAAAAATTATACAGAAGATTTCACGAATCGAACGTTAACTTCGGCTGTTGCGATTCCTGATGGGTACTATTTGGTTTTGGGGGATAATCGGCCGTATGCGACCGATAGTCGGCATTATGGTTTGATTGCAAAAGAGAATGTGATTGGGAAAGTTGTGATGCAGCTTTTGCCGTTTGGTGAGATGAAGAGTTTTTAGAGTGGGAGTATAGTACAAAAAGGATGGAGATGTTCCATCCTTTTTTTGTCCTATATTCAAAGTTAGCGAAGATAAACTAAAGGCATCTCTTGACTTTTCTAAAACAACACCTTCCCCATCATTAGTGATACTTTCTTCTTGAATTTTGGGGCACATATTATAGAAGAACTACTAATCATTTAACCAATCCAACGACATTACTTTCTGATAGTATAATTTGATCCATATAAAAACCCCCCTTTACATTTAAACACGCAAAGGAGGAAAAAATAGTTTATTTACTGAAATCACCGTTATCAGAGTGAGTGCTTCTCCAAAAAACATAAAATGAATATATCGAGTACGCTATCAAAACTGCAAAAAATTGTTTGCTTAGATAGATCATAGAATTTCCTAAATCATAATTAATAGAAAATTCTTTTTGAAGTTCCAATTTTTCTGCCATTGTTAACGTTTCAGGATCTTGAATAGGTAAAAAATTCAGTGTCAGAAAAGTTCCAACAACTTTCAAAGCTATAAATAGACAACTAAGTGTAATGATTAGCAACTTATTATATTTTATGAAAACTCACTCCTGTCCTAACTTATCTTGACATAGATCTTACTATTTCAATTTTATAAGGTTTTATATATCATAGCAATAGTTATTCCCAAAACCGACAGCAAAATTATTACTATATCCATTTGCTTGTCGTTTATAGGACACTGTATAAGAGTTCGTAACGCTGTGAGTAAATGTTCACTTGTAAACGTATGTGACCCTGTGAAAGATCCTAAAGCTCTGCCTCCTCGGAAAGCTTCAGCTTTTAAACGACCATAGTAAGAGCGCATTAAGTTTTCACTGGTTGCTGTATATAATAGTGAAGCAAGAAAAAAGTGTATATTTTTGGATCAATCTAAAAATTGAAAACAAAACACATAATCAAACTGATAAATGTATTTTATAATTTCCTTTTAAGTAAGCAAACGAAACATTTAAAAAATATATATTTACATTGCGATGTTTACGAATTACAATTAAGTATATATACTATTATAAAAACTAAGTCGTTAGACGTTTATTTTTTTATTATAGGAGGAAAAACGATGCCAAAGGATATAAACAGTAATTCCACAGTAGCACAAGCTGTCGCTACTTCTATAGCATCATCGGTGAGTTCGCTAAATCAAGGCACAACGATCACAAAAGATACCCAAACAACTGTTGCAGGTAATAGCAATGCGCAGCTGATGGAATTGTTTGGGTTACTGGTACTTGGCATAATAGTTTATTGTGTCAACAATAAACTTAAATGATTATTATAAAAAAAATTAGGTAGTATTGTCAATATACTCTTTAAGGCAAATGGTTAGTAAAAATACAAATTTTGTTGGAGGAACGATTATGGCAAATGTGAAATATATTGGAAACGATACTAAGAAATCAGAAAAAGGAAAGATCCATACTAGAAATGGAAATCATACAGCATGTGGTGCTCGGATAGATGATAACCCACAAGATTGGGTAACAACAACACAATCAGTTACTTGTGAAAAAAAAGGATGTAAGTAATCACAAAAATATTACTTTTTAGAGAAAATTCTATAATTTGCTAACTTAATACTTATAGAGTGATTGACAGTACTACTTAATTTTTTTTGTACGATAACAGTTCTCAGAAGTAGACGCTTAGGAAACAAATAGACCATTTGGATAAACGCTGACAAAACAGCGTTTTTTCTGCATAATGAGTGCATTCTTAGATAGGAGGATTAAATAGAATTTAACAAGGAGTTTGATTGTTTTGCATGTAGCCTATCTTCGTATTTCTGAAGCTGATTAAAATTTCGTAAGATAAGAAGTAGCTCTTAAGGAATGGCAAAAAATAATCAAACCCCAAAGGCTATTGGATTATCTCTTTATGTTTTATGATGTTGTTTCACCAGTTAAGAGGATAAAGGCTTATAGATATATTGAGAAGAAAGATTTTTAATTATATATGGAGAAAAAGGAGAAATGAATAGATGTTTTTATACTTTATAGGTTTGTCATTGGAAATGTTGTTGTTATTTGTGTGGTATTTTTCTACTTTGAGAAAAGAGCTTTTCAATATCGCAAAAGATCCACTACTAGTACTTAGATTTTTTTTTTAAAATGATTAAAAATCAACTCTTTTTAATCATAAAAGATAGTTTTGGTCTTATTAAATGGAAGAATGAAGAAATTAATAATTTTGCAACTGAATTAAAAAGGATATTAGCAACTAATTTTATCTATCTACTTATTGGTGGAATATTTTTACTATATTATCCTCTAATTTTTATGTTTTTTATGGAGACAGATAGTGGAAATACTTTTACTAAAATCATTTCTTTCATAACACTTTTGCTTGTATTCTCTCAATGCCTATTCTCCGTAACTCCCATATTAATTAATATTCTTAAGGATATTTTAGTAATTCAAAATGAATTTGTAAGAGATAATAATTTACTAATAAAGAATGTTATTATAGACAGAACTAGAGAACTAAAGAAAGGTAACATAATCAAAGTAATCTTAATTATATTATTTTTAGTAATATTTACTTTTACATGCAATTTAATTTTTAAAACCATTGTAAATTCTAATTATGTAATGCTGATTGGTGGAATCATGCTTCTCTTACTTGTCAGTATGAAACTATATGAATTAGTTGAGAAAAAAAGAAAATACAAATTAGAAAAGCAAAATATTATTGTAGATAATAAATATTTATTACAATGGGAAGACGAAATTTGTGAGATGTGTCAGAATGCAAGCGTATATGATGTCGAAATTATTGTGGAAGATAGTAGTGTACGTAATGCATATGCAATATGCGAACGGTATAAAAAACCAAAAATAATAATAACTAGAGCAATGATTGAATATCTTTTTCGTCAATCAGGGCAAAATAGTAGTTTACTCAGTAAGTTTATTAAAATAATAATAGGTCATGAACTGATTCATTTAAAATATAAAGACAATTTAAGTGTTAATAAACGTGTTTTTGTTGGATATTTGTCTTTATTCTTAACAACTACAATTTCAATGCTATTATTGACAATTTCTACTTACGGATTTATTAAACCTTTCATTTGTATATTTCTTTTATTCTTTATGCCTGATAGTTGGATAATTTGTAATGAAAGGTATTGGAGACAAATTAGTGAGCTTAGAGCAGATCGGTTAGGAATTAAATTAAGCGGTTGTAATCCTAAAGTTTTTTCTGAAATGTGGCAACTTTTAGATAGAATTGATAGTGAAATGAGGTATATAAATGATTTAGATGAATCAAATGTTATGTATAAGTTTTACAAAAGATATCTGGAAAATGAAGACCATCCTAATTTAGAATATAGAATAAAATTAATCAATTTAAATAATAAATGGAGTATTATGGATTACGTTAAACATATGTATGTAATGTCTTATTGGATAAAAAAAAGAAAAGGATGGAATGGAAAATAAACATTAACAACCTTTACCCATTAGATAACTTTGAGACTCAGAATTAATACTGGTATAATAAGGTTTGGCTACATTTAGAATTTATTATAATTGATTAATTAAATCAGTCGGAGGAAATCAATGAAACAAATAAAAGAACTAGTAAGTACAATACAAAAGAAGAAAAATAGAGGCGACTTTAAAAAATATATAGATAAAATCTATTTTCCGTATTATAAAAATTTTGCTGAATTTAGTGAGATTACTTTTCCGTTTCCTCTTACAGTTTTTGTTGGAAAGAACGGTACTGGGAAAAGCTCACTTTTGCATGCACTTTATGGTGCTCCTGATGGCTATAACATAAATACATACTGGTTTTCAAGCAGTATGGATCCTATCGAAGAAACGGGTGAGAATGGAAAAAGACATTGTTTTGTTTATGAGTATAGAAATGAAAATCAAGAGGAAGTTCAAGTTCTTATTCAAAGAGCTCCTAGACCCGGAACAAAAACTAAAAAAGCAAATCTTGACTATTGGGAAACAGCTAAACCAGTTTCAAAATATCGAATGGATACTAAGAAAGGAAGAGGAGCTCTGCTAAAAACAGACGTAACTTATCTAGATTTCAGAGGAATACTAAGTGCGTATGACAAATTTTTTTATTTTGGTTCTACAAAAGGCTTGCGTAGTTCTAAAAAGCAAGATTTTATAAGAAACAAGTCGCCGCAATTGAGTAGTGCAATTAATCAAGATAAGATAAAATACTCTGGTAAAATTAAACAAAATGAAAAGCCTATTAGTTTGAATAAGGAAGAATTGAAATGGATATCTTTTATATTAGGATATCGGTATAGCGAGGGGAAAATAATCTACCATAAATTATATCAGGAGTGGGGCTACTCAGTTATTTTGAAAAAAGAAGATTTAAAATATTCTGAAGCACATGCTGGAAGCGGAGAATTTTCTGCAGTGACTCTTGTTCATGAATTATTAAAATTAAAAGATAATCAGGGTGGTTTAATTCTTATTGATGAAGCTGAAGTTTCTCTTCATCCAGGTGCGCAATATAATCTGCTTCAATTTTTATTAGAAATCATTAAAAGAAAAAATGTTCAAATTATCATGTGTACTCATTCACCACAGATTGTTGAATATTTGCCTAGTGAGGCTATAAATATAGTAACTTATAATACTCTAATTAAAAAAGTTGAAATACAAAAATGTTTTGAAAAAAAATTAGCTTTTAAAGATTTGGGAGTTAATATAGATAGATATACAATTTATGTAGAAGACAACTGTGCCAAAATTGTTTTAGAAGCTTTTCTTAGTGAAAAAAAATTATCTGAAGCATATTGTGTTCAATTTTTAGGTGGTGGAGTAGAGGATCTGAAAAAAGGAAGAATTTTGAGTAATAGTCAATGCGACAATAAACAAGAATTTTTTATTTTAGATGGAGATACTTATGTTGAAATGATTTCACCTGAAGATTATACTAGTAAACAGAGTAAGGATATTAATTTTGTTAAAGGTCAATTAGATAAAATTAAGTGTGGAAAACTCCCTTTTTCTTTCGATTCTAATTCTAGTAACGTTAAAAAAATAGAGTCCTATATAAAGTATATTAATTACTATTTAAATTACGTAAATTTCTTCCCAGAAGAAATACCTGAAGATATAATTTGGGATAGTGAATATTTACTTGAAAAAATAAATAAACTTAATTTTGAAATAGATTTGGAAGAAAACGATAAAAAAAATATCTATGCCCAAATTGCAAGCAAAGAGTTTATGAAATTAACTGATGGCACATATGAATCTTTTATATTAGATTTAACAAGAAATTGGATCCAAAAGAAAGATAAAAATTATGACTTTTTAGAAAATGTACTAACTAAGATAATTAAGCAAACTAAAACATAAAGAGGTGAGTAAACTGTGTTAAAATCAATAGACTTATTTTCAGGATGTGGTGGCTTAACTGAAGGTCTTAAAGAAGCTAGCATTGATGTGGCTTATGCTGTTGAGATAGAAAAAAAGATGGCTCAGATTTATACGGTAAATCATCCGGAAGTTCATATGATAAATGAAGATATATCCACAATTGAAGATAACTTTTTCTTAGAACTAAGGGACAAAGTGAATTTTGTAGCGGGGTGCCCTCCATGTCAAGGATTTACACAATTAAATAGAAACAACGAAAAGGTAGGATATATGGATGAAAGGAATGAACTAATTTTAGAGTTTTACAGAGTAATAAAGTTGATTCAGCCTGAATTTATAATGATGGAGAATGTTCCTCAAGTAAAAAACTATGAAAACTTCCTTTTTGTCGTAGAAAACTTAAAAAAAATGGGATATAAAATTGATTATCAAATAGTTGAAGTCCATAAGTTTGGTGTACCTCAAAGACGAAAAAGGTTAGTTATGATGGGGTCAAAAAGTTTTAAAGTAGAGATTCCGTTATTTAGTGATGCAGTTGAAACCACCGTTAGAGATTATCTTTATGACTTAGAAAAAGTAGAGATAACAAAAGATGAAGCTCATAAAGTCTATTCTAGACATTCTGATAGGATTCTTGAAATGATAAAATTAATACCTAAAAATGGTGGAAGTAGAAAAGATCTACCTGTCGAATATTGGCTTGATTGCCATAAAAAGGATGGAGTTGGATTTACAGATGTTTATGGAAGAATGGGGTGGGATCGGCTATCACCAACAATAACTGGTGGCTGTTTATCCCCATCAAAAGGAAGATTTCTACATCCAGAAGAAAATCGCAGTATAACATTAAGAGAAGCTGCATTATTACAAACTTTTCCAAAAAAATATAAATTTGATACAAGTTTGTCTAAAGGTATTTTGGCACAAATGATTGGAAATGCTATTCCACCGAAATTAGTAAAATTTCATGGTGAATATTTAAAATCATTATTATGATTCCAAACTATTTTTAGCAATGATCTGTTTGATTTTTTACAAAATAGTTGTGCCTTATAAAAAGGATGGAACATTTTCCATCCTTTTTATAACATACGAAAAGTCAATCCAAAATAGTTTTATTTTCAAATATACTCCCAACCTTCTCAGCCCTAACCAGCTCCATCACCAATTCATCCCCCAACTCAATCAACCGATTATAATCCTCATAAAAAGCATGAAACATCTGCGCCCGAGCATAATACTCCTTCACAATCCGTTTCTTATTAATCGGCCCAGACCGAAACTGAAAAAAATGATCCAAAATCGCCAAAGGCTCCTGCCAAGAAGCCATCTTCTCCATAAAATCACGTAACTCAATAATATCCTGATAAGTAACTGCCTTTAAATTCTGTTGTTGTTTTTCCATTCTCCCAATCTCCTTTAAATTAAGCAGAGAAAAGCTGGTAAATCTCATATTCTATCCCAACTTTTCCCGCCAGTTTTCCGCTGAATTTTGTGCTTCAGCGATTCTTGTTCTATATGCGCATTGACAAGGCAAACCATAAACCAGCGCTACAAATGACTTTAAAAGCCTCGTGGTATTCATAACGCCTTCTCTCAGAGTAAAACAAAAAAACGATACCGAACCTGTCAATACCGTTATCAATCAACTAAACCAAATCCACAGGTCACTCCTAAACAACCCTCAATCCCAAGAAATTCCCAAAATCAACTAGAATTTCAAAAGAAAATTAGGTACAATAAAGAAGCTAGTGCTTCGGTGCTAGCAAATTGGCAACTTGTATAGATAGCTAGTAGATGTCTATGCAAGGCTTCATCGTTTGGTTGCCGCCAAATGATGAAGTGCCTTTTTGTTTTATCCAGTTTTTCATCGATTCTTAAATTATTCCTCCCTTCAAAAGTAGTCATAGGATAGAAAAAAACGGCATTGAGCAGATGCCCAATACCGTCGACAATAGTCTAATCTCATATACACAACAACCAATCATCACCGAAAAAAGAAAAGATTCCCTAGAAATCCCAACCTATTTTAGGTACAATAAAGAAGCTAGTACATGTTGCTAGCGCTATTGGCAACTTGTTTGGACAGCTAGTACTGTCTTAACAAGGCTTCGATCGTAAGGTTGCCGCCGAACGATTGAAGTGCCAATTTTTATTTATCTTTTTTGAACAGAGGTTGGGGAGAAAACGTCTAGCTCCGAGAAATAAGAAGGAATTCACGAAAAATGTTCTTCAATTTTTTGTGAATTTCAGCTTATTTCCGAAGGAGCTGTTTTTGTACCACCGTTTATCCCAATCTCGATCCTAATTTCTATCCTACACAATTTATTATACCGAAAGACACCACCCACCGCAACGAAATTCGGCATTTCCACCCATTAAATAACACCCAAAATAGCTCCCTTATATATAAGATAAAATAACAAAAAAACTTTCTCATCTTTAACCAATATTCACCATTTCTAGGACAAGAAAGGAGGGACTTGAAAATGTTAGAAACATATGAACAGAACAAAGGAATCAATAAGGATCACGTAGCAACCCCAAGATGGGTATTGGAAAATATATACCAACTAATCAATATATATTCTTTTTAAAATATTTTGTTGCGTTTAACAACTATGATAGCAATTCAAATTACAGGCTGAAGAAATGAAGCTAAAGTACAAAGCTACACATTTATTTGATGATGTGTGAAATGATTTCTTTACAACCTAACCACCAAAATCATGTGATTTGATGATAAGCAACTCTCCTTTTAGTCTACAGAAGGAGATCATAAAAAAAAGCTCTGAACTAGTTGATCAAGGGAAAGTAAAGTCATTCGCGTTGTTATTACGACTAGCTACGTTAGAAACAGAAAAAAGAGCGGAAATGTTTGAACAATATAAAGAATATTTAGCAATATTAATTTTTAGAAAAAGAATCAGATTTATTAGACGTGATACAAATTTTAATAAAGGCTGATGTTGGATCTACTACAATATTGATTCTTTAAAAATACAACCAATTCAGTGGGCCTGATACAATATAAAAATGACGGTTTTAAGAATGGACAAAAAACTAAGAGAATATCTTAGTTTTTGTTCTTCTATGTCCCAAATTTCAGATAGTAGGAGTAACTAACTGAATTGATAGAAGTTCTAGTACCCATTTAGCTTGCATGATATCTTCCCCTTTCTACTATATAATATAGCACTCGTACAGAAAAAATAATGTTAAAACAGGGTATACTTATAATTTATTTTTTCGAATTTTGATTTAAAGCCTTTTTTAATGTGAAGTTAAAGTACAAATTAAGAGAATTGAAATTGAGGGGTAAAAATGGCAAAACTCTGATCTGTTAGAGTTTCGACTAAAGAATAAAACATTGATCGTTAACAGGAAAGGTTAAAAGCTGAAGAAATTAATAATATTTCTGATAATGGTATTTTATATAGCACAACCAAAGTCTAATATGTTATAATATGTCTATAAAATATACCTAAAGGAATAAAACACTTGGTAAGAGGTATTTTAAGTTGCCTTGTAGATAGTCAAATACCTCAATGCTTAAATAATCTGAATTTTGGAACAATTGTAATGATCAGTAAACATTGAATACCTTTAGAAATAAGAGAAGAAGCTTTTATCAAGAAGAGAATTTGACTCTGAATTAAAAAAATAATTTAGAATGGAGCTGTGAACTATGAAGAAAGTATTATTAATTGGTATAATACCTGCTTTATTATTAGTCACTTGGGTGTATACCGCAACGTATGCTAATGAATCTGTGGATGTTAACAAAATAACGGACGATACGAAAATTGATTCAATTCAAAGTGAAGAAACAACAAAAATCTTTACAAGGTCTATTAAAGACATGTCAACTGAAGAACTTTCTAACCTATTTGTTAATGCAACACCAGAAAGTATGATTGAAGTTATTAGCAAGTTTGATCCATTAAAAAAAGTAGTTTTGATGGATGATGGTTCATATCTACAAGGAGAGGTAGATATGAATGATTCGGAAACTGCTTCGACATATGAATCAGTAGACGCAGAAACAGATGTTAATGGAATTTCTGTAAAAGAATTTGAAAATTTAATTATTGCGCATTGGGATGAATTAGAGCAGTTATCAACATTTTATAACAACAAATAAAGAAACTTTTGTTTTTTTATGCTGTTAATGAGAGACATTCATTAACAAATAAATTATAGGAGATGTGTTATGAAAAAAGTGTTATTAATTATTTTGTTTGGGGCATTTGGGCTATCTTTTGCACAAAAAAGTGAGGCAGCAGAGTTCAAAGAACTCTCAAAGGAAGAGCAGAAGGTAATATCAGAGAATCCTTTTGGTCACTTAGGAGACAAGGATAATGTTGTCCGTTTGCCAGATGGAGAATTTGCTAACGGAGAAGTAATATTTTATGAAAGTATTGATTCTAAAGGAGTTATATACGATAGTGAAAATGATCCTAACAATCTTACCGTAGCAGAAGCAAAAGAGATTATGAAGAATGAAGCAAAAGAAAATAAGACTAGAATAACAAGAAGAGTAATTCCAGAATATAGACACGTTGTGCTGAAAGGAGGAGCTTCACTAACGGTATCTGTTGATAGAACTTACGGTGCTATTGCCTGGTACTCATTTCCTGCTACGTATTCAGCAGCAGCAGGGACGGGTGGGATATATTTAAGGTACAGCTCATCGGGTGATTCTTCGTTAGCAGGCACAGCGTCACAAGCTACTTCAACGTTACTAGGAAAAGGGTACTTTGGAACATTAATAGGAGCAAATCGATCATCGTATTTGGCAGGAAATTTGACAATGTATACTTATAACACTAGAATGCCTGCAACGCCGTCAGGAGCTTCTTATTATATACACATGAATATTGCAAATATATAGTATTTATATGATTGTTGTTAATTAGGAATAATGAGAGAAATATTGGAAAAGAAAAACTTTGGAATCATAAAACAAACTGTGTAAGTAGCCATTATAGATAGGTTACTTACACAGTTTTTCTTTTTTTATAAATTCTGTAATAGAGCAAGAAACGATGAAAGTTAGTCTTTTATGGTTAGTAATTTCCATTTTCATAGTGGCGGGTATTACTTGTAGGTGGATAATAGTAACTTAATAGAAGTTTAGTAAAAAATTGTTTTTCATTATTTATGGGAGAAAATTGAGTGAAAAATGAAATGGTAAAAGTATTAATTAAGTATATAATAATTTTAATCAAATAGCTTTTGATTGTTAAGGAACTTGCGCAAGAAGGGTAATAGAAATATTTTATAAAAAAGAAAGTGATGTGAATAATATGGAAACACGTGGAATAACAGATCCTTGGGTAAAAAAAGTCCAAAAATGGTTAAATGAAACATATCAGGGGAAATCAGGTTGGGGCTCTGTTCCAGAAGACGGAAAGACAGGATGGCCGACTATTTATGGGTTGATTCGTGCTGTTCAAGTGGAATTAGGAATTACAAGTCTAGCAGATAATTTTGGTCCTACAACTCAAGCTAAGTGGGATCAGAAGGTTCCCGGTTTGTTAGTAGAGGGAACGAAACATAATATTATTAAGCTTATTGATGGAGCATTAATTTGTAAAGGTTTAGGTACGTTAAAATTTAGTGAAACATATGATCTAAGTACGGATTATGGAATCAAACAATTTAAAAGTTTAGCCGGATTTCATGAGCCAACAGGAGCTCTAGCAGCAATGTGGGCAAAAGCACTTTTTGACATGAGTGCTTTTAAAAAAGTCTTTGGTGGAAGTGAAAAAGTTAGAGAAGTTCAACAATATTTAAATCGTTTATATCATCCGTATACAGGTATTTTACCATGTGACGGTATTTATCAAAGGGATACAAATAAAGCTTTAATTTACGGACTTCAAGCAGAAATGGGTATGGATACTGAGCATGCTAATGGTTATTTTGGTGAAGGAACGACAGCGTTATGTCCAACATTATCTTCAACTCAAGGGACTATTAGAAATATTACTTTATTGCAAGCAGCTTTAATTGTAAATGAAGAATATGACGGAGAAATTAATGGGATATGGAGTCCTGCGATTACCACAGCAGTAAATAAGTACAAAAGTTTTATGAGAATTAATCCAATCAATGGTGTAGCCGACATGCCTGTTATTAAGGCACTACTTTCTACAACAGGAGATACTAATCGCTCAGCAGAGGGCTTTGATGCTTCAACTAGGCTAACCCAAGAAATGGTAAATACCGTAAAATCATATGGAATGCATTATGCCGGACGATACTTAACCGGAACAGCAGGAAGTGGCATTAATAGAAAACCAAAAAATTTAACAGTTCCCGAAGCAAGACTTTTATTAAACAATGGGATTAATATAGTTCCAATTTATCAAGATAATAATGCTGAGCTTTCTGATTATTCCTATTCAATAGGACAAAGTGATGGAAATGCAGGTTTTGATCGAGCATTTAAATTAGGAATTCCTGCAGATACTATTATCTATTTTGCAGTAGATGTTGATACGACATTAGATCAAATAGAAGAGTATATTATTCCTTATTTCGAAGGAATTAATGAGGCATTAAAAAATTTTGGTGCAAAATGGGATTATTTTTATACGTATAGAGTTGGGGTATATGGTCCTAGAAATGTTTGTAAAATTCTTTCAGATAAAGGCCTAGCAAGTTCAAATTGTTATGTTTCAAACATGTCTTCAGGCTTTTCAGCAAACCTAGGATACCCACAACCGAGGGAATGGGCATTTGACCAATTTTCTGAGCCGCTATATGGTGTAGGATCTGGTTTAGGTCATATTTACATCGACAAAGTAGCCGTTTCAGGAAAAAATTCAGGCGTTAGCTATATTCAACCTGAAATGAATCAAATGAAAGAAGTGCTAAAGGAATTCAACCTGCCTTCTTTGACTAACTTATTAAACAGTGGATCAGTAGTATTCGGAAAAGAAATAACAGTTGCGGATTTAGGTGTTGCTAAAGTAACATTCAAACCAACAATTGGTTTATCACCTAAACAAGGAGATCAGGTTTTCAACATAACAAACGGAAAAATTGATGCTAAGTTTACTCAAGAAATCATTAAAAATTTTGATGCTAGTTATACACAAAACTTGAATGATGGTGCGGAATCTATCTCCGCAAAAATTAAAAATGGCGATGTGTCTGTTTCTGTGGGAGCAACTTCTTCTGGAAAAATATCATATGCAATTACTGTAAATGTTATTGATCATGAATTTGAACAAGGAGCAGGTAAAGTTTCATTTTCATTTACTTTCAAAATCGAAATAAAAAAATTCTTTTTTGATGATAATCACTTGAAGGAAGTAAATTGGGAGTTTATTACTACACTTTCTGTCTTAGCTATGGCAGTGATAGCACTTGCATTAATTTTTTCAGGGGCTATGGCTGGTATCGGAACATTGATAGCGCTATTTTCAATGCTTTTAGTTAGCTAAAATAATAATAAAAAATCAGAGTAAGAAACTTTAATAATTCTTCACTCTGATTTTTATATTATTGTTGATAGTCAAAAGCAATTTCTTTTTGTTTTATATAGGTTAAGGTTCTTTCTAGGCATAGTTGTTGTTCTGTATCAGTTAAATCAAATATAGTGATCACAAGAAGAGTTCCACCTTTAGTATAGGATGGCTTATGTAATTCAATAACGACGTTTTCAATTTGAGAAACTCTGTTGGCATATTTGATGTCGGAAAAAAGTTGGTTATCTGTTGAAACTGAAGTAAATAAATCAAATTTAGATGAAGATATGATCAGTCTGCTATGAGGTGTAGATAGGCACTTCCGTATATAGGATTCTATTCTTCTTTTTTGGACAGTTTTAGCATAAATTGGTGTTAATTTTATTAGTAGCATAATAGCTACTGAATATATAATTAAAGAAATAACCAATGTGGTAATAGAAGGGATTTTACCAGAAGTAAAAGTTTCTTTAATAATTAGAATGCAGGAAAGAAAAGTTAGGATTATCAAACTTAATTTAATAATCATTTTTGTTTTTGCAAGGAATACATTTCCGATAAGGCTAGAATCTATTAATTTAGAAGCTATCCTTTTAGCAAAGGTACTGTTTTTAATCTCCATGTATGTAATTCTCCGTATCTAAAATAATGTGGTTCATTTATTTTTACTGAAATTATATCTATCTAAATAATAAACTATTTTCAACATTTTTGAAATAGTTAGCAATTCTAAATTTCAAAAAGAGTTGATTAGAGGGAAAACTCATTGAAGTATATTCATGTGATCGATTGTAAAACGCTACATTAACAAGATATTAAATTGTCCATAAGAGTTGCCCAAAAATATTTTTCTATCCTAACTAGCTTTAGCTCTAAAACACTCGTTTTAGGTATAGGTATATCTTAAAAAAATAATAAAAGTAAAAATCTCTCTGTGTAGAGGTTTTTATATTAAAGCGATAATACCTAAACTTATACCTAAAACTATACACCTATAACCACCCAAAAAAGCCCGAACTCCACCTATGAGAAAAAACTAATATTCCAACCCGATATCTTTGAATTATTTATTTAGCCGTACTATAGTAAAAAGATAGGAGGTAAGATATAAATGAATAAAGTGTACAAAATTTCCCTGAACTATTTAGCCGTTTTGATGTTGGTGATTGCCAACTTGTTACCCGCCGCCAGTGTGTTTGCAGAAGGACTGACCAAACCAGAGGAGAACATCTTCGACTCAGAATCCTTATACATCAAAGCAGACACCAAGAAAAATGAAACCAACAATAAATTAGTTGACGTAAACTACGAAGTAACCAACAAAAGCGATCAACCAATCGAGCACGTCGTCCTAAAACAAAAGAATCCAAAGGACTCACCAGTAAAATTCGACGCAGCAACCTTAAAAAGCGAAGACCAACTGGTGGCGCCCGACAATCAAACGATCCAGTTTGACCAAAAAGAAAACCAAGATGAGGGGACCGAACTAATCATCACCACGATCCAACCTCACACCACGAAACATCTGACAATCAGTGCCGAGCAAACAGACGAATCAATTCATCAGTTTGCTGTTGAAATAAATCAGGCAGATGAAAAAGTCGGGGATATCACCCTAACACTGCCGAAAATCGAACAAGAAGCGAGCAGTACATCTTTACAAGAAAAAGAAGCTGACACAGAAGTAGCAGAATCCCAATCAGAAGAGTCAACAACTGCTGCACCCGAAGAAAAAAAAGCAGCAACAGAGGAAACGAACCAAGAAACACCAACTGTTCAAGCAATTGGACCAAGAATTGCGCCAACGCCAGGTCGAGGTTTTGACCAACCAATCTATAAAAGTATCCATAAAGGAGAACTTTTTTCAACAGGAAATACCAATTTAAAAATTTTAGATGAGACCACAGCAGCAGCGAAAACCTTTTTAAATGCTAAAACACCAGGTAGCGGCTATAACATCAACAATTTTGCACTAGAATTTGCTGATGTGGATGGAGATCCGACAACCTATAACTCAAGTCGAGCCTATATAGATCTAGATGGCGCTTCTGAAATTGCGTGGGCAGGATTATTTTGGAGTGCTTCTCGTTATAAAGGGCCAGGCTTTTACGATAATCTAAGCGATGAAGAAATCAGTGCGCCTGTTAAGTTTACGACACCAAATGGAACCTCTACCCGAGTGGCGCCGCAACGTTATCACCGGATTGATCAAAATGATAATGATCCAGGTCAATATTTTGGTTATAACAATACAGGTTTTTCTAATTTTGCTGATGTTACAGCTATTATTCAAGGAGATAAGAGTGGGACTGGTGGATATACTTTAGCAGATATCCCGATGACCAAGGCTTTAAATAAAAAAAATCAATACTATAACTTCAGTGGTTGGAGTTTATTTGTGGTAACAAAAGACCAAGCCAAAAAGTCTCGTGCGTTTAACGTCTATTACGGCGCTAGAGGAAATAAAGCAGGCACGAACAATGAGTTTGCCATGAAAGACTTTATAACGTCCAAACAAGGAAAACTAGAACCTATCATCACTTGGTTTACTGTTCAAGGAGATAAATATTTTACTGGTGACAATGCCCAAATCAAAAATAAAGCAGGTACTTGGGTCAATATCAGTAATACGATCAATCCTGCTGGAAATGCCATGAACGGAACGGTTTCAGATAATGACCAACATATGGTCGATAAATATCCCGGACAATTTAAGCCAGGCTATCCAAACTTTTTAGATATTGATGTCGATCGTTTGTCCTTACCAGAAGGAATCATTACCAATGGACAGCAGCAAATTTCTTTTAGAACAACGAGTTCAGGGGATGACTATTCAACCAATGCGATTGGATTTTCTATCAACGCTGAAACACCTGAATTAGAAATCTCCAAAGAAATCATGAATCCCAAAGAGACATATAAGGTTGGAGACACTGTAACATATCGCGTTCATTTAAAGAATACCAAAGCAAACTCAGAAGCGGTGAACACCGTATCGAAAGATGTGCTAGATAGCCGCCTAGATTATGTTCCAGGATCATTATCCATTGTCAGCGGACCAAATGCAGGAGCTAAAACTGACACAGTTGGAGATGACCAAGGAGAATATACGACCGCTAACCGTACGATGACATTCCGTGTTGGTGAAGGAGCCAACGGGACTCAAGGCGGTAGCTACAAAGGAACAACCGCAGAAACTGTCTATCAATTTCAAGCAAAAATCAATAATACGGCCGTTGCGGATCAACTAATTCCAAATAGTGCAACGATCCAAGGACAAGATACTGCAACAAATACGATCATCAATAATCAATCCAATGTTGTAGAAGTAAAAATTGCGCAAGAAGAACGTGCAGGACAACTTGAAAGTACAAAAACAGTCAACAATCAATCACCAAAAATCGGGGATGAATTAACCTATACGATTCAATTTAAAAACACAATACCAAACGGTGTTTTGAACCAAGTAACAGTGACCGATAATTTACCAAAAGGCCTAACCTATATCGAAAACAGTATTACAAGTAGCGGAAAAGACCCGAAACCCACAAGCTTAACTGTTGTGAATGGACAGGTAAAAGCGGAATATCCTAAAATCGCAGATACCGAAACGCGCACAATTTCCTTTAAAGTTCGTGTCAATGAAGAAGCTGTAGCGGGACAGCCAATCGTCAATAAAGCGACGATCGATGACCATACGAATCCGCCTGATGAACCCGAAGTACCCATCACACCAGTGGAAACACCTGGCGAATTAGAAAGTACAAAATCGGTCAATCATCAATCACCAAAAATTGGTGACGAAATCGAATACCGCATCAATTTTCGCAATAAAATCCAAAACGGTGTGTTAACTCAAGTGACTGTGACCGACCAACTACCGAAAGGTTTAACATACGTAGAAGGCAGCTTAACCAGTGAAGGCGATGATCCGCAGCCGACAAGTTTAACTGCGACAGGCGGGAAAATAACGGCGGAATACCCAAAGATCAGCGACACAAAAATTCGATCAATTATTTTCAAAGTCAAAGTCAACGAAGAAGCCAAAATCGGCGAAACCATCGTCAATAAAGCGACGATCGATGATCACACAAATCCGCCTGATGAACCCGAAGTCCCAGTCACGCCTGTAGAAACACCAGGTGAATTAGAAAGCACAAAATCAGTCAATAACCAGTCGCCAAAAATCGGTGATATCGTTGAATATCGACTCTCTTTCCGTAATAAAATCACGAACGGTATATTGAAGCAAGTAACAGTGACTGATAATTTACCAAAAGGGTTAACCTATGTCGAAGGAAGCTTGACGACCGAAGGGGATGAGCCCAAACCAACGAGTTTGACCATGACGGATGGAAAAGTGATCGCAGAATATCCGAAAATCCAAGATACGAAAATCCGAACAGTTGTGTTTAAAGTCAAAGTCAATGAAGAAGCAATCGTGGGTCAAAAAATCGTGAATAAAATTACCATTGATGATCATACGAACCCGCCCGATGAACCTGAAATACCAATCACGCCAGTAGAAACACCAGGGCAATTAGATGTTACGAAATCAGTCAATGATCAATCACCGAAAATCGGGGACGAAGTTGAATACCGCATCACCTTCCGTAACAAAATAACAAACGGTGTCTTAAAACAAGTGACGATTACAGATACTTTACCGAAAGGGGTCACCTATGTAGAGGGGAGCTTGGCAAGTGAAGGAGATGATCCTAAACCAACAAGCTTAAACATGGAAAATGGTAAAATGACTGCGGAGTATGGAACGATCAATGATACAAAAATACGTTCCATCGTCTTTAAA
Organism: Candidatus Enterococcus ikei; assembly: GCF_017316105.1. Taxonomy (NCBI): domain Bacteria; kingdom Bacillati; phylum Bacillota; class Bacilli; order Lactobacillales; family Enterococcaceae; genus Enterococcus; species Candidatus Enterococcus ikei. The sequence goes on along the minus strand of NZ_JAFLWD010000002.1, from coordinate 65,096 downwards.
GTCAAAGTCAATGAAGAAGCAAAAGTTGGTGAAGCAATTGTCAATAAAGCCAAAATCGACGATCATACGAATCCACCCGATGAGCCTGAAGTCCCAATCACACCTGTTGAAACGCCAGGCGAACTTGAAAGTACCAAATCAGTGAATCACCAGTCACCACAAATCGGAGATGAAATTGAATATCGGATTAGTTTCCGCAATAAAATCCAAAATGGTGTTTTAAATCAAGTGACTGTGACGGATACCTTGCCGAAAGGACTGACGTATGTCGAAGGCAGCTTAACCAGTGAAGGCGATGATCCGCAGCCGACAAGCTTAACAATGGAAAATGGACAATTAGTCGCCGAATACCCAAAAATTACAGATACAAAAATAAGAACCATCGTTTTCAAAGTAACGGTAAATACAGAAGCAGTTGCTGGTCAACCAATCATTAATCAAGCGAAAATAGATGATCATACAAATCCGCCCGATGAACCCGAAGTCCCGGTGACACCAGTTATAACACCAGGACAATTAGAAGTAACGAAATCGGTCAATCATCAAGTACCAAAAATTGGGGATGAAATCGAATATCGTATTAGTTTCCGTAACAAAGTAATCAATGGTGTAATTGATCAAGTGACGGTGACCGATACCTTACCAGCAGGATTGACGTATGTCGAAGGTAGTTTGACCAGTGAAGGTGCTGAGCCAAAACCAACGAGCTTACTCATGGAAAATGGCAAAATGACTGCCGAATATCCAACAATCGATGATACGACCGTTCGATCCGTTGTATTCAAAGTAAAGGTCAATGAAGAAGCGAAAATCGGACAGCCAATCGTCAATAAAGCGATAATCGATGATCATACCAACCCGCCTGATGAACCAGAAGTCCCAATCACACCTGTAGAAACACCAGGTGAACTAGAAAGTACAAAAACAGTCAATAATCAGTCGCCAAAAATCGGAGAGGAAGTGGAGTACCGTTTATCTTTCCGTAATAAAATTACAAATGGTGTCTTGAATCAAGTCACTGTAACTGATAATTTACCAAAAGGCATGACCTATGTGGAAGGAAGCCTAACAAGTGAAGGGGATGACCCGCAACCAACAAGTCTAACGATGACAAATGGTAAGGTCATTGCTGAATATCCAAGAATTCAAGATACCAAAATCCGAACGGTCGTCTTTAAAGTCAAAGTCAATGAAGAAGCGGTCGTTGGACAAAAAATCGTCAATAAAATCACGATCGATGATCATGTAAATCCACCAGATGAGCCAGAAATTCCCGTTGTGCCAGTTGAAACACCAGGACAATTAGAAGTCACGAAATCGGTGAATGATCAAGCACCAAAAATCGGTGACGAAATCGAGTATCGAATCACTTTCCGAAACAAAGTGACTAATGGAATCCTAAATCAAGTGACGGTAACGGATGCCTTGCCAAAAGGGTTGACCTATGTCGAAGGAAGTTTGTCTAGTGAAGGAGACGATCCACAGCCGACAAGCCTAACGGTGACAGATGGGAAAATAAGCGCTGAATACGGAAAAATCAGCGACACAAAAACGCGTTCTATTGTATTCAAAGTCAAAGTCAACGAAGAAGCTAAAGTCGGAGAAACCATTGTCAATAAAGCAAAAATAGACGATCACACGAATCCGCCTGATGAACCCGAAGTCCCAGTGACACCTGTAGAAACACCGGGTGAATTAGAAAGTACGAAATCAGTCAATAACCAAGGACCAAAAATTGGCGACGAAATCGAATACCGTATCACATTTCGAAACAAAGTAACTAACGGCGTTCTAAACCAAGTGACGGTAACGGATGCCCTGCCAAAAGGGTTAACCTATGTCGAAGGAAGTTTGTCTAGTGAGGGAGACGATCCACAGCCGACAAGCTTAACGGTGACAGATGGTAAAATCGCTGCAGAGTACGGAAAAATCAACGATACAAAAACGCGTTCTATCGTGTTCAAAGTCAAAGTCAATGAAGAAGCCAAAGTCGGAGAAACTATCGTCAATAAAGCGAAAATCGATGATCGTACGAATCCGCCTGATGAACCCGAAGTTCCAGTGACACCAGCGGAAACACCAGGAGAATTAGAAAGTACAAAATCAGTTGATAACCAAGCACCAAAAATCGGCGACGAAATCGAGTATCGAATCACCTTCCGAAATAAAGTAACTAATGGTGTCTTAAACCAAGTCACAATCACTGACGATCTGCCAAAGGGCTTAACGTATGTAGAAGGCAGTTTAACCAGTGAAGGAGACGATCCAAAACCGACAAACTTAACGGTGATAGATGGCAAAATCAACGCAGAATACGGAAAAATCAGCGATACAAAAACGCGTTCTATCGTATTCAAAGTCAAAGTCAATGAAGAAGCTAAAGTCGGAGAAACTATCGTCAATAAAGCGAAAATCGATGATCACACGAATCCGCCTGATGAACCCGAAGTTCCAGTGACACCTGTAGAAACACCGGGTGAATTAGAAAGCACGAAATCAGTCAATAACCAGTCACCAAAAATCGGTGACGAAATCGAGTATCGAATCACATTCCGAAATAAAGTAACCAATGGTGTCTTAAACCAAGTCACAATCACTGACGATCTGCCAAAGGGCTTAACATATGTAGAAGGTAGTTTAACCAGCGAAGGAGACGATCCAAAACCGACAAACTTAACGGTGACAGATGGAAAAATCAACGCAGAATACGGAAAAATAAGCGATACAAAAACTCGTTCCATCGTGTTTAAAGTCAAAGTCAACGAAGAAGCTAAAGTTGGACAACCTATTGTCAATAAAGCGAAAATCGACGATCACACAAATCCGCCCGATGAACCTGAGGTACCTGTGACGCCAGTCGAAACGCCAGGGCAATTAGAAGTCACAAAATCGGTGAACAATCAGGCACCAAAAATCGGCGATGAAATCGAGTACCGTATCACATTTCGTAATAAAATTGCGAATGGCATACTAAATCGAGTTACTGTGACCGATGTGCTGCCAAAAGGGCTAACGTATGTCAAAGGTAGTTTGATCAGTGAAGGGGATGACCCGCAGCCAACCAATTTATTTATGGAAAATGGCAAAATGACGGCAGAATATGGAGTGATCCATGACACAAAAACGCGTTCGGTTGTGTTTAAAGTCAAAGTCAACGAGTCGGCAAAAGCCAAAGAGACTATTCTCAATAAAGCGAAAATCGATGACCATACGAATCCGCCCGACGAACCAGAAGTCCCAATCGTTCCAGTCATTACGCCAGGCGAATTGGAAAGTACAAAGTCAGTGAATAATCAAGCACCAAAAATCGGCGAAGAGATTGAATACCGCATCAGTTTCCGTAATAAAATTCAAAATGGTGTATTGAATCAAGTCACCGTGACCGATAACCTACCAAAAGGCTTGACCTATGTGGAAGGTACCTTGATCAGTGAAGGGGACGATCCCAAACCAACGAATTTAACTGTAAAAGATGGCAAAATAACCGCTGAGTACGAAAAAATCAGTGATACAAAAATCCGATCTATTGTCTTTAAAACCAAAGTCAATAAAGAGGCAATTGCCGGGGAAACGATCATCAACAAAGCGAAAATCGACGATCACACAACGCCACCCGACGAACCTGAAGTACCAGTTATTCCAAAAGAGCCAGCAGGAAAACTAGAAAGCAGCAAAACAGTTAATAAAAAAACAGTGAAAATTGGTGAAGAAATCGAATACCGCATCAGTTTCCACAATACAGTAGAAAATGGAGTATTAAACCAAGTCACTGTGACCGACAACCTACCAAAAGGCGTAACTTATGTGGAAAACAGTATAAGAAGTGAAGGGGACGAACCTAAACCAACGAACATCACTGTAAAAGACGGAAAAGTCACTGCAGAATACCCAAAAATCAGTGATACAAAAACACGGTCTATCATCTTTAAAGTCAAAATCAATCAAGAAGCAATCGCAGGAAGAACGATTATCAACAAAGCAAAAGTCGATGATCATACCAATCCACCCGACAAGCCTGAAGTACCTGTGGTTCCTGAAGGAGACATTCCTGGAAAACCAGATTTTCCAAAAGCAGGAGAAGCAGTATCGAATGCTATCATGTTTATGGGGATAGCTATGATTGCTGCGACATTATTAGTAAATCTGGAGCAAAAAAGAAAAAATAGTCAATAAATAAAGGTAACTTTATAGAATTGAAATTTTCAACTTCAAGAGAGAAGGAAACGTCAAAGCGAAGTACGTTACCACTCAACGATTATTCAAATTTCATGTACTGGGGATGTAACATTATATGTTATGTACCCAGTACTTTTTTTAAGTGTCAAAATAGCCAGAATCAATCAATAAATTTATTCTGTTCCTGCCCACAAAAAAATGATACGATAAAAGAGGTACAAATAAAGAAAAAAGGAGAAAATAAATGGAGTTGGGAAGGTTATATTCTGATGCGTATCGCAGAGGAATTATGTTGGGTGTGTTCTTTTTATTACCAGTAATACTGTGTTTCGGACTAATTATTTTTACCGATGTCGATCGACTTGATCTGCAGATGGGATTGATCGGAGGCGCGTTTTTTGCAGTATTATCGGCTTTTCAATTTGTCTTTAGAAAAGATGGGCTGTATTTGTATGAGAACGGCTTGGAGCTAGTTCATTTTAAACGAAAGAAAGTCCTGATGTACGAAGATATCCGCTATTTTACGATCACTAGCAATTGGAATCTAGCAGGCATTAGTACAAGCTTTATTTCATTTCGCAAGTCACAGCATATTGTGATTCGTCTAAAAAATGAAAAAATAATCAAAGTCTTTTTTGAAGTCAATCAATTTGCGGCAAGTGAGCTGGCAAATAAAGTAACCTATGTAAAATCATACTGAAATGAACGCTTTTAGGCATAAATTCTAGCATTTAAAAAAAATCAATCAGATTGCAAGTCTTAGATTTGCAATTTTTTTGTGCTATAAAGAAATAATTGGAAACTTTAAGACATAAAAATATGCAAAAATAGAGATAAGAAGTTTGAGCATATAAAATATCAAGAATAAGGTAGGGGAGGCTCATAAATGTCAGAAGTCAACAGTAGTTTAATTGCGGCAAGTGACGTCTCGTCACGCTTCAATAAAGTCGCTAGTGGTTTTTCATCGATTAATGCAGCTACTATCAAAGCTGAACGAACCACTGTTCACGGAAATACGAATGCAAAAAATAGCTTAGCTCGTTTTCATAGCAGAGGTCAGCGGCTCGCAAATGTGGTCGCTCGTGACGGTAATTATATTCATTCGGTGGCAAAAGAATTCAATCTGATCGATCAGAAAATAGAGAAGAACTTTAATTCACAGCTTGTTTTTCCAGCCATTGGAGGTGGCGTGAGCTGATGAATATAGGTGAACTAGAAGCAAAAATAAATCAGCAATTAGCACAAGTAAATCTTAAGCAAGAAGAGAAATGCCATGAAATTCGAGAGTTAGAAGAGTTGGAAGCAGATTATTTTTCAATTCATCAACAAGAACAACGCTATTACCAAGAGTTGATCGGTAATAATCAAGGCTCTCAATATATGAGCCATTTTATAGAATTAGATGAAGAGGCTCATCGTTTACATCAATATGAGCGTCAGCGCTTAGAAAATATCGCAGAACGTTTAGTGAATGAAGAGGTACAGTTAAAAAAACAAGAAGATAAATTGTATGTGGAAAGAAAGCTGTTATTTTCCGACGTGAAAACAGCTGAGGAAGAGCTTTATGGGTATTGATTTTTATATAGGAGAAGTTAAAGAGCAAAGCGCCACTGCCAAACAAATGGTCAATGAATATATGCACTTTTGTGAAATGTTAGAAAAAAGTGTTACCGTTTTTATGAGTGCGCCATTATCAGGTAAGACCTATGATTCAGCGAAACGATACTTCTCAACTGTTTATCCAGCTTTGGCAAGTGGGTTTATCCTAGCAGGTGAAGCTTTGGTTGAGGCCCATCGAAAATTTCCCGAAGAATTTCAATCGTCCGTGGATACCTGTGATGTAATCGAAGAACAAGTAAAAGCTGAAATCGCCCAAGGAAAAGTCTTACTGCAAAATATAGAAAGAACTATGGCCAAGGAGAAAGCACCAAATAAACGCACTGAACAACGGTATAGGGGCGTAGAAAGCTCGATTCAAAAGAATGAAGAGAAATTACAGAAATTGTACGATTTTCATGCTAGCTCGCCTAATATATTTGCGGATTTCGAAACACAGCTGGCGCATTTAGATGCAGGTTTAGCAGAAGTAGAGAAAGGCGCAGTGTGGCAGCCTGATTCAGGGACGTTTGATTTGTCGAGGATGAATGTATCTTGGATGAAGCCGATTGGAAAAGAATGGGCAAAGCGTCAGAAGAAACTAGATGCACAGGGAATAAAGGAAATGAAAAAAGAAATCGGAAAAGTAAATGATTATGAAATCAAATGGAACGAAGGGCAACATACTCTTGAGAATGCTAAAGCTGTGAACGTTGAAGCACCGTTGATTTTAAACACGAAATAAAAAAAGTGTGAGTGGGATATAACTCTTTGAGTCATGTCCCACTCTCCACTAATATTATAATTTTTGTGTGGCGTTATTTTTCACTAAACGGAGCAACACGGAAGTCACTCCGACTGTAGCAACTGCAGCGACGATTGCTTCAACTACACCACTAGTAAAAATAACTGTCAAAATTGCTGTATAAATTGCTGCACCGCTAGCTCCGATACTTTGAGCATAGGAATCTTTAAATAGAAAGTAAATCAAGTTCATTACGAGAATTGTATTTGTTGCAGAACCTAGAAAACCTGCGATAAACAAATTGACTGTTTGAGAAGTAGGCTTGTTTTTTGTTATCTTTTTTAACCCCATAAAGACAAAATAAGGAACAACCCCAATCAAGATTCTAGGAACCATCGCAACAATAATTGCTTTCCAACTGCCTTGATCGGTTCCAATTACAGGAATAAAAGGCGAGAAAACAAAGGATAATGGCGATAGGATAATGGTGCTGCGGATCATACTAATGATGCCGAAAACACCGCCTAAAAAAGCGCCGATTCTTGGTCCTAAAACAATGGAAGCAATGATTACGGGAATATGCATCGTCGTTGCGTTGATTGGTCCAATTGGAATAAAGCCTAAGAACGGAACGGCTGCTAATAAAATCAGGATTGCTAAAAACATAGCAGTTAATGTAAATGTTTTTGTATTTTTCATAAATGACTCCTCAAAATTATTTCGCTAAAAATTCATTGATTATTTCAACAATCTCTTCCACTGTTGCCAGCGCACCTCGGCCATAATCGCCACAAGCTAATAAGGCTTCACGAGGATCGATTTCCTGATACCCAACTTCTTTTAACGTTGCTAGATTACGTTGAGTGATCGGATTTTGATACATATACGTATTCATCGCAGGAGCAATGAATTTTGGAACTTCTTCTTTTAAGGCTAAAGCCACTGTTGAAAGCATATCATCCGCAATTCCATTAGCTAGTTTGGCCAAAATATTAGCTGAAGCTGGAGCAACTAAAAACAGATCGGCTTTTTTTGCTAACTCAATATGGTTGATCTTATTAGGAGCTATTTCTTCCATGACATCTGTATGAACTGGATTTTTCGACAATGACTGCAGCGTTAATGGTGTGATAAATTTCGTGCTGTTGTTAGTCATGATAACCTCGACATTATAGCCTAATTTAGTAAATTGGCTTGTTATATCTGCCGCTTTATAAGCAGATATACTGCCGGAAATACCTAATAATATTGTTTTCATTATTGGTTCCTCCATTTTTCTTCCACGCTCTTAACAATTAGTTGAGCGATCTCAGATTTTGTCTGAGCTGAATGTGTGTCTCCGTTTGCGTTGATTAATATTCCTTTATGTTGGTCGTCATGAATGTCTTCAAGGTCGTTGGCTAAAACGAAATCGCATTGGTTTTTAACTAAAATCGAGTGACCGACACGAATTAATTCTTCCGTAGAAACACCAACTAGTAATTTGAAACCAACAAGAACTGCCTGAGGTTGTTGTTCTCGCAGCATTGCAATTATTTTAGGGTTTTTCTTCAAAAAAAGCAAGAGACGATCTGTTCCAGAAGGAATTTTTTTTGCTTGTTGCGCTGTTTTTCCGATTTCATCCAAGCTCTGGTAAAGGGCTTCTGTAAGTTGAGTTACATCGGATAAATGGTTTTCTTTTGTTAATTTAGCCGCAAGTTTTTCAATAAAAATGTCTTCTGACAAGGTTGTTTCAGTTGTAAAGTCACTGACAGCCATGCTGTGAATGATAGCATCAAATGTTTGGTGTTTAAATTCTTTAAGTAAAGTGACTTCTAATTCTTTTGTTGTTTCAATTACGATTAGTTTCAAGTTTGTCTCAGCTGTAGGACGAACAGCTTGAGGCGTAGTCACATAAGTCACTTGATGGCCTTGAGCTAAAAAGGTTTCGCCAATTTGTTTTCCTAAACGTCCTGTGGAATGATTGGTGATGGAACGGACGTTATCGATTTTTTCAGATGTTCCGCCTGCTGTAATTAAAATATTCATTTATGGGTTTGCTCCTTTAGTTCATTTTAATAATCGTTCGGCCAATATGAGAGCCAGCTTGTAGCTGATTCAGAGTTTCGGGAAGTTCATGTAAAGTGATTTCGTTTGTTAGTTCATGAGCGCTGACATTCAAGTCAGTGGCTAATCGTTGCCAGATAGCAATGCGCTGTTTCATTGGAACATTGACTGAATCAATCCCTAGTAGATTTGTGCCTCTTAAAATAAAAGGTAAGACAGTCGTATCTAATTTGATTCCAGCTGCATTTCCGCAAATAGCAATACTTCCACCGTAACTAAGCTGGGCTAAGAGTGCCGAGGTAACTGAGCCTCCAACGGTATCAATGGCAAAATCAATGGTTTGTTTGGCTAATGGTTTGATTTTTTCCGGCATAAATTCATCAAGTAAAAGAACATCAGTAGTGCCAATTTTTTTTAGCGAGCCTATCGCCGATTTTTTTCGGCTTAAACCAATAATATTTTTGTAGCCTAGCTGTTTTAACATAGCAATCGTTAAACTGCCGACACCGCCAGATGCGCCAGTGATTAAAATCTTAGCTTCTTTGTTTTGTGCTAGACCTTGATGCTCAAGCGCTTGGATTGATAATGCGGCCGTAAATCCTGCTGTACCAAAAACCATAGCCTCTTTTAAGCTTAATTGGTCAGGTAATGGTACGACCCAATCTCCAGGGACGCGAGCAATTTCAGCAAAGCCGCCTGTATGAGTTACGCCTAAGCCGTATCCTGTGACTAAAACGGTCTGTCCTTCTGTAAAACGCTCATCTTTAGAAGTCAAAACAGTTCCGCTCAGATCGATTCCTGGAATCATTGGATAATTGCGGATAACACCGCCGTTTTGTTTCGCTGCCAATGAATCTTTATAGTTTACTGAGGAGTAGGCAATTTTAATCAGAACATCACCTTCGGAAAGCTCAGTTAGTGTTATGTCTTCAATAGTTGTAGTAACCGTTTCATCTATATTATTTACCATGAATCCAGAAAAATTTTCCATATATCCTCCTTGAGGTTGATTTTTTTGTATGTTAAATGTTAGAAAAATCAACTTTACTATTATTATTACTATCATAACATATTCTCTTTTTTTCTTAAGAAAATTCTTCTTGAAGTAGCCTTCTTAATAGTAGAAAAATAAGTTAAAATAGAAGGGAAGAGCTTAAGTTAAGATATAGAGTCAGTATAAAGTTTGAAAGGAATTAGTTTGTTGAAATTTAAAATTGGTATGCGCACGTTTAAAACAGGATTAAGTGTCTTTTTTTGTATTTTAGTTAGTATTTTATTAAAACGAGAAACCTATGTAGTTGCTGCGATTACAACGGTTTTCACATTAAGAGAAGATATGGAGAATACGCTGAAATATGGCAAGCATCGAATTATCGGGAATGTTTTAGGAGCGGTTATGTCGGTTGCTGTGATTGCAGTGTTTAATTGGTTAGGTCGAACAGAGCTTGTGCAGCTGATTTGTATTCCAGTGATCATAATGCTGATGATCGCTTTGTTAGCTAGATTTGGCTATCATGAAGGAACGGTTGGAGCCTGTGCGACCTTGTTGACGATCGTTTTTATGATCCCAGCGAATCGTTCTTATGGCTATGCATTTGCTAGGGTAGTGGATAGCTTTATCGGAATGGGCATCGCTTTGTTGGTTAATTATTTCATCCCGTTGAAACTTGGCATAAAGAGAGTTATAAAATCTGTCGAAAGCGAAGAAGTATCTGAATAACAGATGCTTTTTTATTTTGTCAAAATCACTCGATCAGTGCTAGTATAAAAGTATGAAAAAAATCTACTTTTTTTACAAAAAATTGTTGCTATTTTTTGAAAAATTCGTATACTAGAAAAGGTAAAATTAAACTTGTAGTTTAGTATTAGAAAACTTTTAGTGTTTTTTTGATAAAGTGAAATGGGGTGGTCAAATGGAAATTGGTGAAAAACTGCGTAATTTACGCGTACAAAAGAACTTGACCCAAGAAGAACTTGGTGAGCGAACGGATCTGACAAAAGGGTATATTTCTCAGTTAGAACGGGATTTAAGCTCGCCTTCTATGGAAACATTTTTTAATATTTTAGAAGTGTTAGGAATTACACCAGAACAATTTTTTAGTGAACGAACGTTAGAACAAAAGATCGTATACAAAGATGAAGACAGCACGCTTTATTATGATGAAGAAAATGGCTATGAATTAAAATGGCTGATCCCAGAATCAAATGAAAAAGAGATGGAACCAGTGGTTTTGACATTTGATAAAAACGGGGAGTATAAAACATTCGAACCTTCTTTATCAGAAACATTTATCTATGTGATTGATGGCTCTGTTTCATTATTGCTAGGTGAGACGACTTATTCTGCTAGAAAAGGGGAAGCAATGTATTATCAAGCTGCTGAACCTCATCAATTGATCAATCATTCAAAAGGAAAAAGTCGAGTGCTGATCGTAGCAACAGAATCTTATTTATAACATCTTTTATAGGGAGGTATCGATGATTGAAAAAAAATATTATTACGTTTGAAAACGTTGTGAAACAATATGATGATGAAAAAGTATTGAAAAAAGTTAGTTTTGAAATCGAACAGGGGAAATTTTATACTTTATTAGGACCTTCGGGATGTGGGAAAACAACGATCTTGCGGATTTTAGCTGGTTTTGCCGATGCTACAGAAGGCGATATTTATTTTGATGGTCAACGAATCAATGATATTCCAGCTAATAAACGACAAGTAAACACTGTTTTTCAAGATTACGCGTTGTTTCCTCATATGAATGTTTTTGATAATGTTGCTTTTGGCTTAAAAATCAAAAAAATTCCTAAAAAAGAAATTGAAAAGAAAGTCAAAGATGCTTTGCGGATGGTGCAGTTGCCTGGTTATGAAACGAGAGAAATCAGTGAAATGTCCGGCGGTCAGCGGCAGCGTGTCGCAATTGCCCGAGCTATTGTCAATGAGCCAAAAGTTCTTTTATTGGATGAGCCTTTATCAGCTTTAGATTTAAAGTTGCGGACAGATATGCAGTATGAATTGCGTGAGTTGCAGCAGCGTTTAGGCATTACCTTTATTTTTGTTACCCATGATCAAGAGGAAGCCTTGGCAATGAGTGATGAAATTTTTGTCATGAACAAAGGCCATATCGTTCAAAGTGGTACGCCGGTAGATATTTATGATGAGCCAATCAATCATTTTGTGGCGGACTTTGTAGGAGAAAGTAATATTGTCAATGGCACGATGATTGAAGATAATTTAGTTGAGTTTGTCGGGAAACGATTTGAATGTGTGGATGGTGGGATGCGTCAAGCCGAACCTGTTGAAATCATGCTGCGTCCAGAGGATTTGACAATCACCACAGCGGATAAAGGAAAATTAGTGGTAACAGTAGATACACAATTATTTCGTGGGGTACACTATGAAATCATCTGTTATGATGAAGATCACAATGAGTGGATGGTCCATTCGACTAGAAAAGCGACAGAAGGTGCTAAAGTTGGTCTCTTTTTTGAACCAGAAGATATTCATGTTATGCGTTTCAATGAGTCTGAAGAGGATTTTGATGCTCGTCTAGAAAGCTACGAAGAATAGGAGGAGTAATAATGAAAACAATGCGTCGGATTTATTCGATTCCTTATGTGATGTGGCTATTATTATTTGTGATTACGCCTGTTTTAATGATTATTTATCAATCGTTTTTTGATATGAATGGGCAATTTACTTTAGAGAATTATCAAACGTATTTTACTTCTGGTACTTATTTGAGTATGACGTTGAATTCGGTTTGGTATGCGTTTTTGATCACCTTATTTACGTTTTTAATCAGTTATCCAACAGCTTATTTCTTAACAAAATTAAAGCACAAGCAATTGTGGCTAATGTTGGTGATTTTACCGACTTGGGTGAATCTTTTACTAAAAGCGTATGTGTTTATAGGCATTTTTAGTATTCATGGCAATGTGAATCAGTTTTTAAGTTTTATTGGCATAGGTCCTCATCAGATTTTGTTTACTGATTTTAGTTTTCTATTTGTGGCGACCTACATTGAAATTCCTTTTATGATTTTGCCGATTTTTAATGCACTGGAAGAGCTGAATCCGTCATTGATCAGTGCTAGCCGTGACCTTGGGGCAAATAGTGTAGAAACGTTTCAGCGAGTGATTTTTCCTCTGTCATTGAATGGCGTGAAAAGTGGCGTTCAAGCGGTTTTTATTCCCTCTCTTTCTTTATTTATGCTGACTCGTCTTATTGGGGGGAATCGGGTAATCACTTTAGGAACAGCGATTGAAGAGCATTTTATGGTAACACAGAATTGGGGCATGGGTTCAACGATTGGTGTGGTTTTGATCGTTGCGATGTTTCTTGTGATGCTGTTGACAGGTGAGAAGAAGAAAAAGGGGCGTGTGAAATGACGAAGAAAAAATTTAAGTGGTCTCATCTTTATCTGATCATCGTTTTTGCTTTATTGTATGCGCCGATTTTTTATCTGATCTTTTACTCGTTTAATGATACGGATACGATGAATAGATTTACTGGATTTACCCTTGCAAATTATACAGCGGTTTTTGAAGATACGCGATTGTTGATCATTGTGTTGAATACATTTTTATTGGCTTTTTTATCGGCAATTATAGCAACGATCATTGGGACCTTTGGTGCAATGAGCATCTATTATACGAGACGTAGAAAAACAAGAACAACCTTAATGGGGTTCAATAATATTTTGCTCGTCTCACCAGATGTGATCATCGGTGCAAGCTTCTTGATTTTCTTTACAGCTGTTGGTTTTATCAAGTTAGGTTTTGCTAGTGTTTTGTTATCTCATATTGCTTTTAGCATTCCAATTGTGGTTTTGATGGTTTTGCCAAAATTGCAAGAAATGAATGATTCTATGGTTGATGCAGCTCGTGATTTGGGGGCTAATAATATACAAGTAATCAAGAATATTATTCTGCCATTTTTATCACCAGGGATCATTGCCGGGTACTTTATGGCCTTTACATTTTCACTAGATGATTTTGCGGTGACCTTCTTTGTTACTGGAAATGGTTTTTCAACACTTTCAGTTGAAATTTATTCTCGTGCAAGACAAGGGATTAGTTTAGAAATCAATGCTTTGAGTACGCTAGTGTTTATTTTCTCCATGATTTTGGTGATTGGCTACTATTTTATCAGCCAAGATAATACGCCAAAAAAATTGAAAAAGATGCGTCAAGAACAAAGTGAGGTGGCTAAACTGAAATGAAGAAACTGCAGTCTTTGCTTATCGGGATTTTAGCGATCATTTTAATTCTCTTTTTAGGTGTGCATCAGTTGGAAAAATCTAGCGGAATGGCTGGTGCGGACACGTTAACGATATATAACTGGGGTGATTATATCGATCCCGATCTCTTGCGTAAATTTGAAAAAGAATCCGGGTATAAGGTCAATTATGAAACCTTTGATTCAAATGAAGCGATGTTTACAAAAATCCAGCAAGGTGGAACGGCCTACGATATTACGATCCCATCTGAATATATGATTCAAAAAATGATGAAAGAGAAAATGCTATTGCCGATCGATCACTCTAAGCTAAAAGGGCTAGAAACGATCGATGAGCGTTTTTTAAATCTTGATTTTGATCCGCAAAATAAATACTCGATTCCTTATTTTTGGGGAACATTAGGCATTATTTATAATGATAAATTCATTGGTGAAGATGAAATCAAGCATTGGGATGATTTGTGGAAACCTGAATTAAAAGATAATGTAATGTTGATCGATGGTGCACGAGAAGTTCTTGGCCTGTCGTTGAATAGTTTAGGTTACTCGCTAAATAGCAAAAATAACCAAGAACTACGCAAAGCAACAGACAAATTAAATAAGCTAACAACAAATGTTAAAGCAATCGTAGCAGATGAAATCAAAATGTATATGATCAATGAAGAAAGTGCTGCCGCTGTAACTTTTTCTGGTGAAGCCGCTGAAATGCTTGATGGCAATGAGCATCTTCATTATGTGATTCCATCAGAAGGTTCAAATCTTTGGTTTGACAATATCGTGATTCCTAAGACTGCGAAAAATATTAAAGGCTCTTATGACTTTATCAATTTTATGCTGCGGCCTGAAAATGCGGCTCAAAATGCAGAGTATATTGGTTATTCTACACCAAACAAAGCAGCTAAGAAGTTGTTACCTGAGGAGATTTCTAGTGATGAACAATTTTATCCAAGTGATGAAGTGATTAAACATTTAGAAGTTTATGAAGATTTAGGGGCGAAATATTTGGGAATATATAATGACTTGTTTCTTGAGTTTAAGATGTATCGGAAGTAAAAAAAATAAATCTCTTAACGGCGGCAAGTATTTGTTACCATTAAGAGATTTTTCTCACTAAAATCTTCTTTTTTTTGCTTAAAACGTGAATTTTTTTCGAAACTTTCCAATCTTTTGAGTCAAGTACAAGATTTTGTCACATACTTATGGTAAAATAAATTCAACTTATAGAAGGTTAAAAACGATTTTTAGAGATAAAAGGCAGGTGGATATATGGAAGAATATCCAAAGAACTCTTGGAATAGCGAGAGTTTTATGTTATTCTCACACTTAAATGCTTTACAAATTGAAATTACTCAAAGTAATTTTCAGTATTTTTAAATTATGACAAGAGTCCTATGTGCTAGTCAGCTAAGAGGATCGGCCTGAAAAGTTGAGTAATAGATTCTAAGAATCAAAGAAAAGATCTGAATCTTTAATACATGTGAGAGGAACTAAAATGAATGAAAAGAAAATTATTATCACTTCAGATGATTTGTGTATTGCTCAGTGTAAATTTAATCCCTGTGATTAGTCATGCAGATGAATTAACACAATCAGAATCAAGCACTGTCGAAGAAGGAACAACAGAGACTACGGGAACTTCTTCAACTGAAGAAACTACACCGACTACGGATTCATCTACTTCTGAGACAGAAACTGGTACAACTGAGTCAACTAATACTAGCACAGAACCTTCAGAAGAAGTACACCCTCCTGCAAACAGCCATGAGGAAGTACCAGTAGCGCCACAACCAAGCGCTCCAATTGAAACTATCCCAGAGCAACAACCAGCGGCACAGCCAACAGTTGACCATATGCCTAGTGAAACTCAATTGGATCAAGATATCAAGGTTGTAAAAAACGAACCAACAGAAACGTTTATTCGCCGTATCGGTGAAAAAGCGCGTGCTGTAGGTCAAAAAAATGATTTGTATGCTTCTGTTATGATTGCTCAAGCGATTTTGGAAACAGGTTCTGGCAATAGTGATTTAAGCCAACAACCTTACCATAATCTTTTTGGGATCAAAGGCGAGTATAAAGGCGAAAAAGTTGTCTTTTCTACACAAGAAGATGATGGTTCAGGTAACTGGTATACGATCGATGCTTCTTTCAAAAAGTATCCTGGATACAAAGAATCGTTTGAGGATTATGCTAAGTTAATGAAAGAAGACATTGATTCAAACAAAACGATTTATTCAGGTACATGGAAATCAAATGCCACAAGCTATCGTGAAGCGACAAAATCTTTAACTGGGGTTTATGCAACAGATACTAGTTATGATCAAAAACTGAATGCTTTTATCGAAGAATATGATTTGACTGAATATGACAAAGAAAAACCATCTACTTCAACAAGTGGAATCATTGTTACAGATAGTCATCCAGATAGCGATTTTAAAGAGTATACAGGGGAAACATATTCTGGTTCAGAAGCTTATGCTGCAGGAAACTGTACGCAATATGTCTATAACCGCATCGTTCAACTAGATGGTTATGTTGAAACAACGATGGGTAACGGAATGGACTGGGGTGCAACAGGTAAAGCCAACGGCTATGAGGTTTCTAGTAAACCTAAAGCAGGAACAGCCGTTAGTTTCCAACCGACAGTTGCAGGTGCTGATGGAACTTATGGACATGTAGCTTTTGTCGAACATGTTTATGAAGATGGTTCTATTTTAATCTCAGAAATGAATGTTGCAGGTTTAGGAGTAGTTTCTTTTAGAGTAATCGATAAAGATACAGCAAATACCTTAGCTTTTGTGACACCAAAATAAAAAAAGATAAGTCAATAATGATGCTGAGCTAACTAGCCAGACGTCGTTATTGACTTTTTTTATAAAAAATATATTTACTTTTTCTTAAATATTCTATAGAAAACCTAAATGATTTAGGCATAGTTTCTTCAAATCTTCAGGCTATTATAGATACATACCCAATAACAAACCCAAACAAAACACTTTTTCATTTTTACTCCTCAAGTAAAAAGAACTCCTTTTCCGCTCGGTCACCCAGCCGAGCGGTATTTTTTTGTCCAAAAACGTTTTAGGTTTTTATTTTATGTTTCAGTGATTTTATAGTACGATTTAATGAGACACAGAGTAAGGAGTGAGGGGAAGTGCAGTTTTATACCTATGATTATCTGCTTGAGCAAACACATGCGGTAAACAAAATCCAATGGGCAATCATGGCGGGATTATTTTTGATTTTACTCGTGATGGGCTTTTTTTGGGTTCGTAAGCGACTTGATTACAAATTTAAAGAAATCGGCATTTTGATTATTGTGATTTTATTACTATTAGGAGGTATACAATTAAATACCTATTACAATGCTGAAGCCAGTGACAATCAGTATGCGCAAATGATTGGAACGTTACAGTCTGTAGCAAAGTCAATGGATGTTGAACCCAGTAAATTAAAAATGAATCGTACGGATTTAACTGTTGATCCTGTTGTTGAAGTGGAAGGAAAATTTTATTTGATTCGTATGTCAGATGACAAATCATCCTATCTTATTCAAGAAATCGAAGTGAAAAATCAAGAGGAATTTCAAACCGTTGATATAGGAGGTACAAATTAATGTTTCCATATTTTGATGTTGGCTTAAAGTTAACGATTGGCTTATTATGTTTGATTATTTTTATCAATATTTCAGGAAAAGGGAATTTAGCACCCAAAAGTGCTGCAGATCAAATACAAAACTATGTTTTAGGTGGAATTATTGGGGGCGTGATCTACAACTCTCAGATCACTGTTTTACAATTTTTGATCGTGCTACTAATTTGGGGAACGTTGGTTACTGTGTTGAGGATTGCCAAGTTAAGGAATCCAGAAATTAAAAAAATAGTGGATGGACAACCGATTATTTTGATTGATAAAGGACAGATGATTCCAGAAAATTTTAAACAAGCAAATTTATCGGCACATGATTTTGGGACGATGCTTAGATTGCATGATGTTAATACCATTACAGAAGTCAAACGTGTGCAATTAGAGCAAAACGGTGATTTGACGATTGTGCGTAAAGGCGATCCTAATCGTGGATTGTATTTAATTACAGATGGTTTAGTAATAGAAGATGCATTGGAAGATATCAATAAAAATAAAGAATGGCTGATGGAGGAAATGGCAAAACAAAATTATACAGATCCTTCAAGGATATTTGTTGCTGAATATTTTCAAGGAAATTTGCGGATTGTCCCTTACACATAATAAAAAAAGTGCTGACAGTAATTTTTACGGTCAGCACTTTTCATTATTTTTTCCACTCAGCAACTTCTTTTGAATGACTGTTGATCCAGTCTCTAGCAGCTTGTGCTGGTTCTGTTCCATTGTTGATTTCTAACATAACTGATTCCATGTCTTCTTTTGTCCAATGGAAGTTTTTCAATACATTATAAGCTTCAGGATTTTCTTTTTCTAATCCTTTTCTAGCCATTGTATGAATTGCTTCTTCAGTTCCCATAGTACCTTTTGGATCTTCTAAATATTTAAGATCATATTTAGCAAACATCCAGTGAGGAGACCAACCAGTAATAACAATCTCTTCTTTATTTTTGATAGCTTGTCCAAGAGCGACAGTCATCGCACCAGAAGAAGAGGTTTCAACAGACCAATCAGATAAGTTGTTATACGCTTTTTGCGTTTTTTCAGCAGCAGCTACAACACCAGCACCAGGTTCGATCCCAGTGATTTTTTTACCCGCTTGATTTTTTAAATCTTCAATCGAGTTAACATCCATATATTGAGGAACAACGATGCCAAGTTTTGCACCTTTTAGATTTTCACCTAAGTCTTCCACTTTATCTTTGTATTGTTTGTATTGCTCACCGTGAGTACCAGGAAGCCAGGCCGCAACCATTGCATCTGTTTCACCTTTTGAGATTGACTCCCACATAATAGCATTATCTAAAGGTGTTAAAGATACGTTATAGCCAATATCTTTCAAAACTTCACCAACTACATGAGTGGAAGCAACTTCTGTGTCCCATTCTACATAAGAAAGTGAAATATTTTTTTCTTCATTTTTAGCAGAAGTGAAAAGCGTAGAACCACCAATCAAGGCGATGATTGCTACAACGGCAATCGCAGTTCCACCGATTTTTTGTTTTTTAGAAAATTTTGATTTTGCTGGAGCTGTTTTTTTCTTATTTAAATTTTGAGTAAAACGATCGATAATGATCGCTAGAATAACTAGAGCAACACCGTTAACAAAACCGTTCCCGACTTGGGCACGTTGTAAGGCAGAAAGAACGCCGCGACCAAGACCTGGGGCTCCGATCATTGATGCGATAACGACCATAGAAAGTGCAAGCATGGTTGTTTGGTTGACACCCGCCATAATTGTGTTTTTAGCTAATGGTAATTCAAGTTTGAATAATTTTTGCCAGCCTGTACTACCGAATGAATCAGAAGCTTCAACCAATTCTTTTGGTACTTGGCGAATTCCAAGATTAGTAAAACGAACGGTAGGTGGTAATGCGAAAATTACTGAGGCAAAGACCCCGGGAACCATACCGATTCCGAAAAATGCAACTGCAGGAATCAAATAAACAAATCCTGGCATAGTTTGCATGAAATCTAAAATAGGCGTAATAATACTTTGCGCTTTATTACTTTTTGCCATTAAAATTCCAAGTGGAACACCGATAACAATAGAAACTACACTCGATAGTAAAACTAAAGTCACGGTACTCATTAAATCAGTCCATAAATTTTGGTTATAAATGAAAAGTAAACCAATCAATGTAAATAAACTTAAACCGATTTTCTTATTTGAAATAAAGAATGCAATGGCTGTTAATAGAATGATAAATAGGAATGGTGGAATCGCAACTAATAGGGAAGTGATTCCGTCCATTAGACTTTGACCTGTTGATTGGAAGAAACTGAAAACGCCTGAAAAAGTATTCGTCATCCATTCTGTGATCGTTTCGACCCAACTTGCTATTGGTAATTGATAATTATTCATTGATATTCACCTCTGTTTCTGCTAATGCTTCAAGAACGCTGCCTCGAATAACAACACCAAGCAATTTATTGTTGTCTGTTACGGCAACTGGCGTAGGTGAATCATAGATGATCGGGAAAATATCATTGACGAGCATATCTTTGTCGATTGAAGTGATATCTGTATCCACATAGTCAGTTAATGGTTTTCCTGCTTTACGCGCTTCTAAAGCACGTTCTGCTCGAACGACACCTTTTAATTGACGTTTTTTATCAACCGCTAAAAGCATACTGACTTCTTCTTGGCGCATACGAGTTAATGCAACCGTTGGGCCATCGATTTCGATATTTGTTGTTAGTGCAGGAACCATGATATTTTGAGCAGTTAACACTTTTGAACGATCCACATCTTCAACGAAGGTACGAACATAATCATTGGCTGGATTTGTTAAAATTTCTTCACCTGTACCGATTTGCATAATCTGACCATCTTTCATTAAAGCGATGCGATCACCAATACGTAAAGCTTCATTTAAATCATGTGTGATAAAGATGATCGTCTTTTTCACGTTCTCTTGTAAATCGACTAACTCATCTTGCATTTCCCGACGAATCAATGGATCTAGAGCAGAAAAGGCTTCATCCATCAATAAAATCTCAGGATCATTTGCTAAGGCTCTAGCTAACCCAACACGTTGTTGCATCCCACCAGATAACTGATTAGGAAACTGATCTTTAAATGCTAGTAAGCTTGAATTTTCTAAAGCTTGTTCTGCTTTGGCAGTACGTTCTTCTTTAGGAACCCCACGAACTTCTAATCCATATTCTGTGTTTTCTAAGATCGTGCGATGAGGGAAGAGACCAAAATTTTGGAAAACCATGCTCATCTTATTACGACGAACTTCTCTAAGACCTTCTTTGTCTAATTTTGAGATGTCTTGATTATCGATAAAAATATTTCCAGAAGTTGGTTCGATTAAGCGATTCAATAAACGAATCAACGTTGATTTTCCACTACCAGAAAGACCCATGATTACAAAGATTTCACCTTCTTCAACTTCGAAATTCACATCGTAAACACCGACAGTTGCGCCAGTTTTTTTCAAAATTTCGGTTTTATCTTTATTTTCTTTGATCATATCCAGTGCTTGCTTTGACTTTTTACCGAATATTTTTGTTAAATGCGAGACTTTTACTTTGGGCAAAACAAAATTCCTCCTTATTTTAAAAGCTGAACAAGCTTGTTCAGTCTCGACAGGAAAATAGGAAAATCAGAATGTGGCGCTTTTTGCCACAATTGGATTTTATCTTTATCCCGAGAGACTAGCTCGTAAAGCTAGATAATAATAAAAGCTGAACGAGCTTGTTCAGTCTCGACAGGAAAATAGGAAAATCAGAATGTGGCGCTTTTTGCCACAATCGGATTTTATCTTTATCCCGAGAGACTAGCTCGTAAAGCTAGATAACAATAAAAGCTGAGTAGGCTCATCTAGTCTTTTTCTCGAAAGGCTAGCCTTCAAAAACTAAATAGCTACAAACGCTATTTTTATCAGCTACAGCGCTAAAACTTATTGACATGTAAAGAAAATCATTTTCTTTTCTGTAAAAAAGTGACCATTCTAGGTTAACATCGTGTAGTCACTTTGTCAAATTCGTGGCATGTTGGGAGAATCAAAAAAGAAGAACAGTCAAACATTAATCTGTTTGATTGTTCTTCTTTTATTATGAATTCGGATAGAAAAAATTCTGAACTCGCTGTAATGTTGATTCATGACCGACAAAATAAATCGTATCGCCAGCAGTAAGTTTGGCATATGGACCAGGTGATACCAATAATTCATCGCCATGTTTGATCGCAATCAAAGTAGCAGATGTACTTTGCCATAAATTCAATTCGCTGATCGTCATCTCGAGATGAGAAGCGTCGTTTGTTAATGTGAATGTTACAGGATTAAGCGGATTGAAAGAGTCAAAACGTTTCGTTTGATCAACTAGTTTATCTAATATTTCTGAGAAATGACTTAATTCTTCTTTTTGTTTTTTTACACTACTGATCAGATCGTCTTTTAAATCATGAATCGATTGAACATCTTGGTATTGATCAACAAAAAGCTTGGCTTTTTCCATAGAATGAACATAAAATCCGCTGCCGTGCTTTGCTTGGACGATTTCTAAATCAACTAACACGCTGATTGCTTTGCGAGCTGTTTCAGGAGAAACGCTATATTTATTAGCAAGAGTAGACCGGGCATGGATTTTATCACCGACCGTAAATGTTTGATCAGCGATTTTAGCTGCGACATCAACAGCAATTTGCTGATACTTTGGTTTCGTCACATTCATACGTTTTGAGGTCATGATCGTCCGCCTTTCGTTAATTCTTTTCTTCTAATTCTTCAAGCTCTAAACTAAGATTTTCCCATTCCGTCAGCAATTCTTCTTGATGACTGCGCTGGGTTTCTAATTCTTCATTTAGAGACATTAATTTCATGTGGTCATCCACTAACGCTGGATCGCTCATCGATTGTTCCAGCTGATCGATTGTTGTGTCTAATGTTGCTAAGTTTTCTTCGATTTGTGTAATTTTTCGAGTTAAATTGCGTAAAATTTTTTGCTGTTCTTTATTTTGGTAGAAATCATTTTTTGGTTTTGCTGTTTCGATTTGCGTTGTCGAGGATTGTTCAGCGAGCAAAGCTGCTAATTCTTCTTCTTCTTTTTTCTTCTCTAGATAGTAATCATAATCACCTAGGTACAGTTTACTTCCAGATTCAGAAAGCTCAATCACTTTGGTAGCGATTCGGTTAATAAAATAACGGTCATGTGAAACAAATAAAAGAGTTCCTTCATAATCGATCAAAGCATTTTCTAACACTTCTTTATTATCAATATCTAAATGGTTAGTCGGTTCATCAAGGATCAAGAAGTTTTCTTTATCCATCGATAATTTTGCAAGAGCAACACGAGCTTTTTCTCCACCACTCAAAAGAGGGATTGTTTTTTCTACATCGTTTCCACTAAATAAAAAGCTGCCTAAAATGTTACGAATATCTTTTTCAGGTGTAGTAGGGTGTTCATCCCAAAGCTCCGCTAAAACCGTTTTAGTTCCGTGAAGGTTGGCTTGCTCTTGATCATAATAACCAATCTGAACATTGGTTCCAAGTGTTGCCGAGCCTTTAATGAAGGGAATCGTTCCAATGATCGATTTTAGTAAAGTTGATTTTCCAATTCCATTAGGTCCGACTAAAGCAATTGCTTCTTGACGGCGAACATCTAAAGAGACAGGCTCAGATAAAACACGAGAGTCATAACCAATTGCTGCATCTTCTACTTGTAAAACAACATTTCCAGATGTCTTTTCAATGGCAAATAGGAAGTTCGCTGATTTTTCATCTCCTTGAGGTCGATCGAGGCGATCCATTTTTTCCAATGTTTTTCGGCGACTTTGCGCTCGTTTGGTTGTTGATGCTCTAACTAAGTTGCGAGCAACAAAATCTTCTAGTTTATTGATTTCAGTTTGTTGTTTTTCATAAGCTTTCCACTCACTGGTTAACTGTTCTGCTTTTAACTCTAAATATTTAGAGTAATTTCCCTTATAATAACGCATTTTATGACGGCTGATTTCATAGACTTCAGTAACAACTTTATCTAAGAAGTAACGGTCATGAGAGACAATCAAAAGAGCACCAGAATAACTAGGTAAATAATTCTCTAACCAAGAAAGAGTATCGATATCTAAGTGGTTAGTTGGTTCATCAAGAATTAGAATATCTGGTTTTTGTAGCAACATGCGAGCTAAAGCCAAGCGAGTTTTTTGACCACCGGACAAAGTACTAATATGTTTTGAGTAAAATTCTTCTTTAAAACCAAAACCATGTAAAACAGATCGAATTTCATTCTCATAGCCATAACCATTTTTTTCTGAAAAGTCATGCTGCAAGCGATCATATTCTTTCATCACAGATTCATAATTTACAGCATCAGGCAACAGTTCACTGATGATTAGCTCTAATTCACGCATTCGTTTTTCCATTGTGATTACTTCAACAAACGCTTCAAGCATTTCATCCCAAACGGTTTTATCAGAATCAAGTCCAGTATCTTGAGCTAAGTATCCCAAGCTGGCTGTTTTATTTTTAGCGATCGTACCGGCATCAGGTGCGTCAATTCCGGCGATTATTTTTAATAGGGTAGATTTACCAGCACCATTACGGCCGACTAAAGCGATTCGGCTATTTGTACTGATCTCCATTTGTATGTTTTCAAACAAAGTGTCTGCACCGAAATAACGGGCGATTTGGTTTGCTTGGAGTAAAATCATGGGGCATCCTCATTTCTATTTCAATGACTTTAGTGTAGCATAAATTAACTAAAAATAGCACCTATACTAGAGTGGGATCCAGAAATTTTCAGAATTATTTTAAAAATTTTGAAAAATATTTCTTTTCCTGAGCTGTAAGATTGCTTTTTATCTAGAATAACTGATATCATGAGAGATGGATATTTGTCTATATTTAGAGTATTGGAGGTACGATTGTGAAAGACCAAATTATTCCAAAAGCAACGGCAAGACGCCTTCCCCTATATTATCGTTATTTGAGAATTCTGCATGATGCAGGAAAAAATAAAGTTTCATCTACAGAGCTCAGTGATGCAGTGCAAGTAGATAGCGCGACGATTCGACGAGATTTTTCTTATTTTGGCGAATTAGGCAAACGTGGTTATGGCTACGATGTAGAGAATTTGATGAATTTCTTTGCGAAAACATTGAATGATGATGAACTTACTAATGTAGCTTTGATCGGTGTAGGGAACTTAGGAAGTGCCTTACTGAAATATAAATTCCATCAAAGTAACAGCATTCGGGTAAGTTGTGCATTTGATGTGAACGACGACATTGTTGGTAGAATTGTCGACGGAATTCCAGTTTATCCAATGAGCGATATGATGGAACAAATTCGTATACAGCAAATCGAAGTGGCGATTTTGACTTTGCCAGCTAGAAAAGCACAAGAAGTAGTAAGCCAATTGGCTGATGCTGGTGTCAAAGGCATCTTGAACTTTACAGCTGCTCGTTTAGTCGCACCAACAGACGTTTTGATTCAAAATGTAGATTTGACGAACGAATTGCAAACATTGATTTACTTTTTACACCACGATAATGAATTGATCGACACTGAAATAGAAGACGAAAAAGAATAATAAAAAACGCCTATGATTACATTCTCTAGCTAGAAATATAATCATAGGCATTTTTTGTTTTATTTAGGTAATTGAATATTTCCATAATGCATGATTAATTGAGCGATGACAACAACTGTGTTCATTCCGCAATGGGCGATGATAGAGGTCCAAATTTTTCCAGTCATTTTATATAGTAGAGCAAAGAAGAAGCCCATGAAAAAATAAACAAAGAAATGACCATCTTGATGGATAACAGAAAATAAAGAAGAACTAATGATAGCGGCAAACCAAAAACCTGTATAAGTTTCTGTTAAGCCAATCAACGAACGACGAAAAACAAATTCTTCCATAATAGGTCCGCCAATCGTGGTTGCCAAGATAAATAATGGATTCGCCAAAATAACAGCAATAATATTTTGTGTATTTTGTGAACTAGGCTTTTCTCCTGTAATAGCTGTTTCGATACTAAATACAATGGCTTGAAGAATCATGGCTATAAAAATACCACTAATACCAAGCAGCCAACCAAAAACAGGTGATGTTAGTTTTGCCTCTTTTTCAACTATAGTGACAGCAGAGTTTTTATTTTTTAAAAAAAGCCAGACCATCAAATAGGCACCAAGAATATAGACAAATGTTGTACCACCAATTACGATATCAGGTGAAAATGGTCTGAAAATAAATGGTGAGAAAAATACAAGCCCGTATAAAAGAATCGTAGTGAGGCTTAATTTTTTTATAGACATATTTGTAGACATAAAAGCAGAATACTCCCTTCAGTAATTACAGAATAAAAAAGTATACCTTAATTTTTTTGGTATCACTTTTTGTGATTATTGCGGTAACCTAATAATAGAAAGATAAATACGAAGAAAAATGCTGCTTCCCATAAAGTAGTAGTCCAGTCAAAACGTCTGCTCACTCCAAAAAAGAAGTTACCAACATTTGCAATAATCAAATAAAGTCCAGTTATCGTCAAAGCGCCTGTGATTCGTTGTTTCATTTTAATCGCCTCTCTTTCTATGCTTATTTTACCATGAAATGAGTGAGAGCCAAGGAATATGACAAGCTAAGTAAAGAAAGTTCTTATTTTTAGTTTAAAAATCAGTAAAAAACTACTAAATACTCAACTGTAAAGGAAGAATTATTTTATAAAATTAGTCAAAAGACTTGCAAATTGAAAGTGAAATGAGTATTATAAATAGTGTGAGTTAGCACTCGATAACTAAGAGTGCTAAAAATGAAAATTAATTTTTATGGAGGGATTTATTGTGTTAAAACCATTAAGCGATCGCGTCGTTATTGAAGTCGCGAAAGAAGAAGAAAAAACAGTAGGAGGCATCGTCTTAGCATCTGCTGCTCAAGAAAAGCCTCAAACAGGAAAAGTTATCGCAGTCGGTGAAGGCCGTGTATTAGAAAACGGTACAAAAGTTCCTGCCGATGTTAAAGAAGGCGACACAGTAATGTTTGAAAAATATTCTGGAACAGAAGTAAAATATGAAGGAAATGATTATTTGATCGTTTCTGGCAAAGATATTATTGCGATTGTCGAATAAATCGTTTTAGACATAAACAAACCATTTAAATAGAAAAAAATAAACTTTTGAGGTGAAGGAATTATGGCAAAAGAAATCAAATTTGCAGAAGATGCACGTGCAGCAATGCTTCGTGGTGTAGATATTTTAGCAGACACAGTGAAAGTAACATTAGGTCCTAAAGGTCGTAACGTAGTTTTAGAAAAATCTTTTGGTTCACCACTGATCACAAATGATGGTGTAACGATTGCTAAAGAAATCGAACTAGAAGATCACTTTGAAAATATGGGTGCTAAATTAGTTTCAGAAGTTGCATCTAAAACTAATGATATCGCAGGAGATGGAACTACAACTGCTACAGTGTTGACACAAGCAATTGTTCGTGAAGGCTTGAAAAATGTAACTGCAGGTGCTAATCCACTAGGTATTCGTCGTGGTATCGAGTTAGCAACAAAAGCTGCAGTTGAAGAATTACACAACATTTCAACAGTTGTTGATTCTAAAGAAGCAATTGCTCAAGTTGCAGCCGTTTCTTCTGGTTCAGACCGTGTTGGACAATTGATTGCTGACGCAATGGAAAAAGTTGGTAACGACGGTGTTATCACAATCGAAGAATCAAAAGGGATCGAAACAGAATTAGATGTGGTTGAAGGAATGCAATTTGACCGCGGTTATTTATCTCAATACATGGTGACAGATAATGATAAAATGGAAGCTGCTTTAGAAAATCCATATATCTTGATCACTGATAAAAAAATCTCTAACATCCAAGACATCTTACCTTTGTTAGAACAAATTCTACAACAAAGTCGTCCATTGTTAATCATCGCTGATGATGTAGATGGAGAAGCTTTACCAACATTAGTTTTAAATAAAATTCGTGGAACATTCAATGTAGTTGCTGTTAAAGCTCCAGGCTTTGGCGATCGTCGTAAAGCAATGCTTGAAGATATTGCTGTTTTAACTGGCGGAACTGTAATTACAGATGATTTAGGTTTAGAATTAAAAGATACGACAATCGATAATCTTGGGAATGCAAGTAAAGTTGTTGTTGATAAAGACAATACAACAATCGTTGAAGGAGCAGGAGAAAAAGCTGTAATCGATGCTCGAGTTCAATTGATCAAAAACCAAATTGCAGAAACAACATCTGATTTTGACCGTGAAAAACTACAGGAACGTCTAGCTAAATTAGCTGGCGGAGTTGCCGTTGTCAAAGTCGGAGCTGCAACAGAAACAGAATTAAAGGAATTAAAATTACGTATCGAAGATGCTTTAAATGCTACTCGTGCCGCTGTTGAAGAAGGTATGGTTTCAGGTGGTGGTACAGCATTAGTGAACGTTATTGGTAAAGTAACAGCTTTAGATGCAGAAGGTGACGTGGCAACTGGTGTGAAAATCGTTGTTCGTGCATTAGAAGAACCAATCCGTCAAATTGCTGAAAATGCTGGATATGAAGGCTCAGTAATCGTTGACAAATTGAAGAACATCGATTTGGGTATTGGTTTCAATGCTGCAAATGGTGAATGGGTAAACATGGTAGAAGCCGGAATCGTTGACCCAACCAAAGTAACTCGCTCAGCATTACAAAATGCTGCATCAGTTGCTGCATTATTATTAACAACAGAAGCAGTTGTTGCAGATAAACCAGAACCAGCTGGACCTGCAATGCCTCCAATGGACCCTTCAATGGGAATGGGCGGCATGATGTAAAAATGAATGTAGAACGCTGAAAGCACCTTGCTATTTCAAGGCGCTTTCAGCGTTCTTTTTTTGTTTTCTTATCGACTAGGTGGAGAATTTTCTCCTAAGTCGTGGCAGCTGTTCCAACCTATTGTTTAAACAATTAAATTTAAAACCAACGCACCGATCAATCCTACGACTGAAATAATAGATTCTAAAACAGTCCAAGTGGCAAAGGTTTCTTTAATCGATAGATTGAAATATTCTTTAAACATCCAAAAGCCAGCATCATTAACATGAGAGGCAATCAAACTACCTGATCCTGTAGCGATTACCATCAATGCTGGATTCGTTCCAGTAGCAGCCATTAAAGGCGCAGCTAGCCCGGCTGCTGTTAAGGCAGCTACTGTTGCCGAACCAAGACAAATTCTTAAGACAGCAGCAATTACCCAGCCTAAAATCAAAGGTGACAAGGTTGAATCGGCAAAGAGTTGTGCCACATAATCACCAACACCCCCATCGATTAAAACTTGCTTAAATGCTCCGCCTCCGCCAATAATCAATAACATCATTGCAATTTGCTTGATTGCATCTTCTGCTGATTTCATAATATCTGGCATTGTTTGTTTCCGACGAATGCCCATTGTATAGATTGCAAATAATAAAGAGAGCAGCATTGCCACACCAGGCGTTCCAATAAAGGCAATAACTTGATCGATCGTCGAAGACTTTTCTGTAATTTTTCCACCACTTAATAACTCATAACAGGTAGCAAGCGCCATCAAAATAACAGGGAATAAAGACGTCAATGTGCTGATTCCAAAACCTGGTGTTTCATCTAAAGTAAACGTTTTCTGTTTTCCTAAAGCGGTAATGTTTCCCGTACGATTAAACGCATCTGGTACAAGTTTTTGTGCTACTTTTGTGTAGAGCGGTCCAGCAATAATACTAGTTGGAACCGCAATCAAAAGTCCGTACAGCAAAACCATTCCAATATTAGCGTTATAAATGCCCGAAATGGCAGTTGGTGCTGGATGAGGGGGTAAAAATCCATGAGTAACAGATAGTGCGGCCGCCATAGGAATGCCTAAATAAAGAATTGAAATCCCTAATTCACTGGCAATAGTAAAAATAATTGGTATTAATAACACGAGGCCAACTTCAAAGAAGAGGGCAATTCCGATAATAAAGGAAGCAATCAATACAGCAATTTGAATTTTCTTACGACCAAACGTGTTAATCAAGGTTGTAGAAATACGGTACGCTCCGCCAGCATCTGCGACTAATTTTCCTAAAATAGCTCCAAAACCAAATACAAGTGCTAAATGACCTAACTGGCTACCAATTCCATTTTCAACAGTTGTAATAATTTGTGTCAAAGGCATACCTAACCCAATAGCTACTAGAATTGAAACAATGACTAAAGAAACAAATGTGTTTAATTTTATCTTCATAATTAAAAACAAAAGAATTAGAATGCCAAAACCTACTATTAATAATTCCATTTATTTTCCCTCATTTCTATTTTATCTTTTTTTCGAAGAGCTAGCCCGTGAAGAATTGATGCTAACGAGTATATTTCCGTTGAAAATCAGCAATTGCGTGAAATTCAGTTTGTAGCAATCTTGTTGTCCGAATAAAAATAGGTAACAATTCACGGTAAACTGGAAAATGAGCTTCATTTGGTATATGTTGATTGGTTACACCGATCATCGTTGACACTTCTTCAATAGATTCAATCAAGCCTAAGCTTTCCATTCCAATAACGGCAGCTCCCAAACAAGAACTTTCATAGCTTTCAGGAATCGAAACCTCTTGCTCAAAAATATCAGCTAACAATTGGCGCCATAAAGCAGAACGAGCAAATCCTCCAGTTGCATGGATTCTTTCAGGACGTTCCACCAACTCTTCCAAAATCAACATAACGGAATACAAATTAAAAACAATTCCTTCAAGGGATGCTCGTACCATATGTGCTCTTGTATGTCTGGTTGTTAATCCAATAAACGAACCCTTAGCATTTGCGTCCCAAAGTGGCGCACGTTCGCCGCCTAAAAAAGGATGAAACAGCAAACCATCAGAACCTGCTGGAATTTTTTCAGCAATTTGCGTTAAGATTTCATAACTGTCTACTTGCATTTGTTCGGCTGTAATCTTTTCAGGAGCAAATAATTGATCTCTTACCCAACGAAAAACGATGCCGCCATTATTAACAGGTCCACCGATCACCCATTTATCTTTTGTAAGGGCATAACAGAAAGTTCGTCCTTTAACATCGGTCACGGGCTTATCGGTTACCATTCGAACGGCGCCACTTGTGCCGATCGTTAACGCTAGTGTTTTTCCATCAATCGCATTTACACCCAAATTAGATAAACAGCCGTCACTGGCACCTACAATAAAAGGAGTCTCAATAGGTAAGCCCATCACTTCAGCATAAGATTCTTTCAACCCTGTTACTTGATAATCTGTTTCAACTAATTCAGATAGCTGACTTGCCGAAATATCTAATAACGCCAACACTTCGTTGTCCCAGTTTAAATCATGAATATTGAATAAACCTGTTGCAGAGGCAATCGATAGATCTATTTTAAATTGACCAAATAATTTGTAAAACACGTATTCCTTGATGCCAATAAAATGAGCTGTTTTTTGAATTAGTTCAGGATATTCTTCCTTTAACCACAAAATTTTACTTAAAGGTGACATTGGATGAATAGGAGTTCCTGTTCGATGATAAATCGTCAATCCAGCTGCTGAGTTTTTTAATTCTTCTGCTTGATGATACGCTCGATTATCCGCCCAT
This sequence comes from Candidatus Enterococcus ikei, assembly GCF_017316105.1. Lineage (NCBI taxonomy): Bacteria > Bacillati > Bacillota > Bacilli > Lactobacillales > Enterococcaceae > Enterococcus > Candidatus Enterococcus ikei. The sequence continues at coordinate 34,107 of NZ_JAFLWD010000002.1, read as the reverse complement.
GTGATGCAACGAGTCAATAATTGTTTTTCTTCATCTAATAAAATTAAGCTGTGCATCGCACTTGAAAAAGAAACGCCGCCAATTCTGGAAACTTCTGTACCACTTTTTCTGACAACGGCGGTTAAGACATCTATCACAGTTTCAAAAATTTCATCAGGATCTTGTTCCGCCATATCCGGTGTTTCTTGATACAGGGGATATTCTTTATTCGCATATCCTTTTACATTCCCTTTTGTATCATACAAAACAGCTTTGGTACTTGTTGTTCCAATATCTACACCAATGACAAAATCTTTCATAGTTTCTCCACCTCTAATTTTTTTTAACGTCATGTCCACCAAATTCATTTCGTAATGCCGCTACAACTTTACCGCTAAAGGTATCTGGGTACAGGGAACGATAGCGCATCATTAAAGACATCGTGATGATTGGCGTGGCTACTTGCTGTTCTAAGGATTCTTCCACGGTCCATTTTCCTTCACCTGAGGAGTACATAATTCCTTGAATTTCTTCCAAGTGCTGATCTTTTTCAAAAGCTGACTGAGTCAATTCCATCAACCATGAACGAATGACTGATCCGTTATTCCAAACTTTAGCTACTTTTTCATAGTCAAATGAGTAAGGGGCATGTTCTAAAAGATCAAAGCCTTCGCCAATTGCTTGCATCATTCCATACTCGATGCCATTATGAACCATTTTTAAATAATGTCCGCTTCCGACAGATCCTGTATATAAATATCCATCTTTAACCGCAATTCCTGAAAAAAGAGGTTCGATTTTTTTAAATATAGTCTCATTGCCGCCAATCATAAAGCAGCCGCCTTCTCTAGCACCTTTCATTCCACCCGAGGTTCCAACATCAAAGAAATAAAGCTGCTTTTCTGCCATTAACTTTCCGCGGATCACTGATTCTTTATAATTTGAATTGCCGCCATCAATAAAAATATCTTCTGGGTCAAGTAGGGCCATCATTTCTTGAAAAATAGCTTCTGTCGGAGCACCGCTTGGGACCATCGACCAAATAATTCGTGGTTGGGGGAGTTGTTCGATCATTTTGGTCAGCCGGTCAACAAGGGTAATTCCTGTTTGATGTTCATCTAATTCAGGTAATTGTAAATCAAAACCAACTACTTGATGCCCTGCGCTTACACAATTTTCTGCTAAATTGAATCCCATTTTACCTAATCCAATAATGCCAATTTTCATAAAGCTCACTCCTTGCTAACTTTTTAAGACGTCATACGTCGTATGTCTGTATAAATGATAACGCTTTCTAAGGGAGGTGTCAACAATAAAAAAAGTATCCACGTATTATGGACACTTTTTTTAAATATTTAATTCCTCTTTATTGTAGACTAAATGTCGCTGCATTGCCTTTTTGGCTGCTTCACCATCTTTGATTTTAATGGCATTTACAATTTGACGATGAGTTTCAATGGTTTCTTCTTTTAAACTTCGATTCGTTAAATTGATAAACAAAGAAATTGCAGTTTGAATAATTGGAATCAAACTAGGGACGACTAAATTTTTACTTGCTTTTGCAATAGCTGAGTGTAATTGAATATCTTTTTCTTCATGATTTTTATTATCATGAATTAAGGCTTCAATTTCTAGACAGATTTCTTCCATTTCTTTGACCTCTGCTTGAGTTGCGTTTTCGGCTGCTAACTTAGCTATTTCAGGCTCGATCATCACACGGACATCCATTAAATCATGGCTTAATCTTTTTTTATCCGTAATAAAGCCGAGTCCAAGTGGGTCTTCTGTTAAACCAGGATGCTCTGATACGAACGTACCTTTTCCCCGTTGAATCATTACTACATTGCGAGCAGCTAATAACTTGATTGCTTCTCGAATTGTTCCTCTTCCAACGTTTAATTCCGTTGCCAGTTCAAATTCATTTGGCAATTTATCTCCAACCTTGTATCGTTGTTCTTTAATTAAGGTTTCTATCTTACTTGCTACTCGTTGTGCTAATGATTGACCATTTTGTTGACTGTTTTCCAACATCGTTGTGATCTCCTTTTAACTAAACCTTTTCAAATATCTAGTCCATTGCTTCTTTTCTAATATTGTACTTCAATTCTTTATCATGAAGCAACTTTTACTGTAGGGATTCTGACCGATAAATGGCAAATTGAAAAAAAGATTGAAATATAATTAAAATTAGATTAGAATAATGATAACTGTTTTATTTAACTTTTTGTAAAATTAAATAAGGAGGATTTTAATATGGAGAAGTTTGGGTATACAAGAAAACGTAAAAGAAACAGCATATTTTTACTTTCAGTTTTATTGCTTTCTACTGGCTTTAGCACCTTTTCAACAATTGCTTGGGGAGAAAAAGTAGCCTTGCCACAAGATACAAATTATCAAAAGCTGTTAGAAGCGCATCAAAAGAACGAATCATCGATAAATGAACGGAGCAAAAAAGCCTTTGAAGAAAATGTAAAAGCTCAATTGGCTAGTCGGGGATTTGACATAAGTCAGTTTAATGAAAACGCTTTTGATGATAATCAGGAAATTCGTTTAATTGTCCAATTAAAAAAAGACGCCGCTGTTGAAAAACTAGCTGCTCCAACAGGCACTAGAGCATCTATTCAGTCAATTGAACAAGCGACTGATTCAGTTGTCGAAAGTCAAGCTACAATCAAAAAGAAAATTGAAACACTAACTGGGAATAAAAGTAATCGTGCATTTGGTTACTTAATCAATGGTTTTTCAATTGAGGCTAAATATAAAGATGTTGAAACGATCAAATCTATCAGTGGTGTTGAGTCTGTTTCTGCAGCAAAAGTCTACTATCCAACTTCTATTGATGCAAATCAATTAGCTAATGTGCAGCAGGTTTGGCAAAATCATCAATTAAAAGGAGAAGGGATGGTAGTTTCCATCATTGATTCAGGCGTTGATCCGACGCATAAAGATTTACGCTTATCGGATAGTACAAAAGAAAAAATTTCACTTCAAGTAGGTGAGCAGGGAGCTAAAAATATTGGCTATGGTCAAGCCTTTACAAGAAAAATTCCCTATGGTCACAACTATGCCGATAACAATGAAGATATTGTTGATACTAATCCAGGAACGAGCATGCACGGGATGCATGTGGCCGGAATAGTTGCAGCTAATGGTATTGGCGATGATCCTGCAAAAGCTGTGTTAGGTGTGGCACCAGAAGCACAGTTGCTGGCGATGAAGGTTTTTCCAAATAATACGCGTGTTGCAACTGCACTAGATGATGACGTGATTGCCGCGATTGAAGATTCGGTAAAACTTGGAGCGGATGTCTTAAACATGAGTTTGGGTTCGGTTTCAGGTACGGTAGACCCAGATTCGCCAGAACAATTAGTGATTAAACAAGCGGCTGAAGCGGGTGTGCTATCTGTGATTTCTGCTGGAAATAGTAGCCTTAGTACAACGGACAATACGAGTGTTGATCCACAGAATAAATTAGGAACTCTAGATACAGGAACACTAGGCTCGCCAGGAATTACTACAGAAGCTTTGACGGTTGCTTCAGCTGAAAATACGTATATTACAAGCGAAGGCTTACTGGTTCAATTAATTGATGCTGATGGCACTAAGCATATTCACAAAATGGAAACATCTACCTCTCCATCAGGTGCTATTGTTTTTTCAAATGCAACAACCGCGGATACTCATTTGTTAAACCAGCCGACAGATGTGATTGATGTTGGCATTGGAGCAGATAGTGACTATCAAAATAAAGAGGTTAAAGGAAAAGTCGTATTGATTCAACGTGGTATAATCACTTTTTCAGATAAACAACGAATCGCTAAGGAACATGGCGCAAGTGCAGCGTTGATTTACAACAATACACCAAATAGTCCGCCCCTCAATATGCAGCTTGATGATTCTAACTATTTAACATTAAGCTTAACAAAAGAAGATGGCGATGCATTGGTAAAATTAGCAAACGAAACGAAGAACCAACAATTTAGTTTTGACATAAACAGCTATCAATTTGCCAATCCGAAACAAGGGAAAATGTCAGATTTTTCTTCATGGGGGCTAACACCAGATTTAGAATTTAAACCAGAAATTTCAGCTCCTGGGGGCAATATTTATTCAACCGTCAATGATAATGGTTACCAAACTAAAAGTGGCACGTCAATGTCTGCTCCTTTTGTTGCAGGATCTCAAGCTCTTGTTTACCAAGCGTTGAAGAAGGAAAAAACGTCTCTTACAGGAACTGATTTAACTCGTTTTGCTAAATTATCGGTGATGAATACGGCATTGCCAATGTTAGATAAAAACCATGATGATGTAATCATTTCTCCACGTAGACAAGGTGCAGGGCAAATCAAAGTGGACAAAGCAATCGAAAATACGACAAGTCTGACCGATTCAACCGATGGTGATGGTGCCTTAGCCTTAAAACAAATTGGCAAGAGTACGACGATTTCGGTTAAATTACAAAATAATGGTAAAGAAGCTCTGACATACCGATTTACTGATTTTGGTGGTGTGTATACAGAGGCTCAAACAAGTACAGCTGAGGTTTATGAAACAAAAATCAAAGATGCCAAAATCACAGCAAATCAAGAAAAAATAACGATACAACCTAGTGAAACCAAAACAGTTCAGCTTCAATTAGAATTACCAGATTCATTTTCAAAACAGCAATTTGTCGAAGGGTATATCGGATTTATTAGTGACAAGGAACCTGATTTAACGATGCCATTTGTCGGTTTTTATGGAGATTATAGCCTAGCACCAGTCATTGATGCGCCGATTTATGATGCTGCATCGATTCAAGGAGCTGGATTCTTTACAGATAACAATAATACCTTCTTAGGTTTGAAAGATAACACGATTGATCCTGAGTTAGTCGCTATTTCACCTAACCAGGATAATCGTAAAGATGAAGCGAAACCGACCTTGAATTTTTTACGAAATGCGAAAAATGTCACTTATGAAATTGTTGATGAGAATAAAAAAGTGATTCGTCGTTTAGCAGAAGAAAAGCAAATTCGTAAGGATACCTTTAATTCTAGGGCAGGTCGTTTTTCAAGCCATACGGTGACAACAGCTAATTGGGATGGCACGGTCTATAACCTGAAAACAGGGGGAAATGAAGTCGTTTCAGATGGTCAGTATCAATTGAAAGTGGTTGCTAAAGCAGACATTGCTGATGCGAAACCACAGGAAATGTATTTACCTATCAAAGTTGATACCGTTGCGCCTACAATTGAACAGATTACTTTTGACGATAATTCTTCAACTGCAGCCTTAAATATGAAGCTGACAGATCAATTAAGTGGTGTAGACTTAAGATCAGTCATCGTTTCTGTTAATGGAAAAATTGAAACCTATGACTTAAGCAATCAAAAAGCAGAGGCTGTTTCAATACCTTTGAGGGATTCGCAAAAACCAAGTGCTGGGCAGAATCAAGTAGAAGTTTTAATCACTGATCATGCAGGAAACTATGGATACCAAAATCAGTATATTCAATATGGTACAAAAGCTGGTTTAGTTCTTTTTAATTTAACTGATGATCAAGTGATTACAAGTAACACGACTCATTTTTCTACCGAGGATCAAACACTGACGATTAACGGTTCCTACCCACAAGAATTATTTGTCAACGGTACGAAAGCGACAACCGATGAGCAGTTATTTACCGTGGCAGTTCCTTTAACAAACGAAACTAAAACAATCATTTTTTCCAATGATTCTGAGGGGAAATCTATTATTAAAGAAGTTCCAGTCACGGTTTATAGCAAAAAGCCTGAGTTGTCTATTCTCAATCCAAGTCAAGAAAATAGTACAACAGATCAAATGACCTATACGCTAACTGGAACCACAGGTGCAACGACAAAAAAATTAGAACTAGAACAAGCAAGCAGCAGTGAAAAAGTCGATTTAACTTCTTTAATTCAAAGTGATGGACAATTTCAAACAGCGCTGCAATTAGTTCATGGTCAAAATTTGATTTCAATTCGTGCGACTGACGAACATGGCAATCAAACAGTGCAAAAAAGAATCCTTACAACGACTGGCTATCACCAAACAGATATTCTTGCACTAGAAAATATTAATGTGAGCGGGATCACTTCAGTTGGTGTGGGGAATCCAGATTATGATTCAACTACTGGAACCTATACAATCAAAGGGCGCTTACGTGAAAAAGTCGATCAATTTACCATCAATAAACAAGAAGTCTCTTATGATCCAACAACGTTGACCTTTAGTTTCCCTATTAAACTAAAACAAGGGAAACATAGCTTGGCCTTTTACATCCAAGCGAATCAAGAAAACAACGGAAAACCACTCGTCAATGAAGGATATTATGTAATTGTCGATACTGTTTTACCAACACTACAAATGGAACATCTCAACGTTGATGATAACGGCAGTTACTCTGTTTATACCAATGAAAATCCATTCCATTTAAAAGGATTAATTTCAGATAATTTTTCTGGTTATAAACTATTTGTCAATAATGAAAATATTCATACTGACATCAACTATGACATTTTTGATGAAAAATTCTTTGAAGGAAAACCTGCTGCTGCATTCGACTATGAAGTTCCAGTAACTGATGGAGAGAATCATTTACAAGTTGGACTAACCGACAGTACAGGAAATACAACAAGTAAAAACATTACAGTCTTTTATAAAAATGAAACACCTAGAGCACCAACTGTCACAGCGAATACCACAGCTTTAACAAATCAAGCCGTTACGTTAAAAGCTGTGGCTGAGGATCAAGCAACGATTTTTTACAGTTTTGATGGTGAACAGTACGAGCTTTACACGGATGAAATATCTGTTGTAGCTAATCAAAAAGTATATTTCAATGCTATAGATCGTTATGGCAATAAGTCAGACGTAACAACTTATGAAGTCACCAACATTCAAAATGAGATTGCTGCAAAACCGATTATTAATGTGACCTCAAAAACTCGAACGCTAAGTTTTACTCCGCCTGTTCAAGTAGCTATTACGTACGAAAAAGAGCTGACAAAAGAACAAGAAAGCTATACCCATCTTCGTTATAGCTTAGATAAGGGGAAAACCTATCAAGTTTATAGTGCTCCATTTGAACAAAAGACAGCAACTGAAGTTTGGGCTCAAAGTTATGATGATGCTGGCAACGAAAGTGAGATTGTTAAAACAGTGATAAAGTTTGCCGAACAGGAGAAACCCACGACACCAATTGAAGAGGCAAAACCTGACAAACCAGCAACTGAAAATTCGACTAGCACAGAACAATCTGACAAAGAACAGACTCAACAAAAAGCTAGCTCACAGGCTAGCCAAGCAATGACGCAACGTCCAGCAAACAATTCATTAAAGTCTGATTCAAAAAGCTATCAAGCAAAAAAACAACGGAATGCACTTCCTCAAACAGGAGAAAATAAAAATAATCTACTAATCATAACAGGAATCATTTTCATTTTTATGGTAAGCGGGTATCAAGTTAGAAGAAAGATAAAAGAGGATTGCCAGTAAAGTTGGAATGAGGCAATCAAAATAAGAAGCAGGAGAACGTTCATACACGTTCTTCTGCTTCTTATTATTAATAAAGATTATTTAAAATAGGCGCAATCAAAAACTGCTGAATACCAAACAAAATCAACAAATGTACCGGATAAAACCAATAGAAAAAATATTTCCACTGTTTCCCGCGTTGACCATTATAAAAATAAATCGGTATGAAAGCCAAAAGACCGAAAAGGCTATTTTGTGAAATAATCAATGCTCCTAAAAAGCATTTCAATAAAGGGAAATCTCTAAATAGATACAAAATAACGATTAAAAGAACCCCAATCCAACCTCCGTAATCCGTATTCATCCATTCAGCAAAAAAGATACCAACTCCAACGATTCCAAGAAAGAGAAAACCATTTTTTATTGAGTAACCAGTTAAATTTTTCAATCCAATAATGACCAATAAACCAATCACCAGTGTAAAGAAAACATTTTGGCTTTCTAAATCAATGAATTGATGTGAAAAAGCTAAGTCGTAAGGAACTTCAGAAATCAATGCAAACAGAAAGAGACGACCAAGATATTTTTTGGTATTAGATGTATGAATCAAGCCTTCTACAAGCAAAAAGCAAAAGATTGGAAAGGCCAACCTACCAATTAAAATAAAGAATGGAAATACTGATTGAATGGATTCTAACAAAGTATGTTGTTCATTCCCAAAAGGGACCGACATCGTTATAGGCAACTGAAAGGAAAAGATTTTTGCTGTATGGTCCAGAGTCATGGCAATGATCGCAATCCATTTTAATTGACTGCCTGAAAAAAATTGTTTTGTATCCAATAAAAGCCCCCGTTTAAGTAGATTGTTTTGATAAATCATTTTAACACATAAGGAAGCTCATTTAATTAAGAAATGTAAAAGCTCTCTTTTTGTACGTCCATCCTATGATATACTTTATTTAAAGCAAAAATAAAAGGAGAAAAGTGAATGAATATAGTATTTTGTGATATAGATGGAACATTTCAAGATATAGGTGTGGACGTACCAGAAATTAATTATGAGGCTATTTATGCACTACAAAAACAAGGTGACCACTTTGTTTTTATCAGCGGACGAGGTTATGGACAATTGACTGAATTAATGGATACATTGGAAAGTGATTGTGATGTTATTTTTAGTAATGGTGCAGGCTATAAATTGATTGGAGAAGAACCGATTTATCAACATGATTTGTCCATTGAAGAGTGTCAAAAAACAATTGATATTTTAGAAGAACGGGCTATTTTTTATCATATTCATACCAGTGATGGTGTTATTCTAAAGCCAGTTGAGAATTATGAAAAGCAACTTTTGGCATTACGGGAAAAAATGAAGACGCTTGGCGAAACGGGCAAAAAAATTATGGACTTTAAAGAACATTATTTCAAAGAAGAATGCCAACAAGTTGAAGACCCAATCAATTATTTGAAAACACATCCAGAGATAAAAATTGTAAAAATAGAGCTGATGGAAGCAAGTGATCAAGAACATGAAATACTGCGTGAATTATTGACAAGTGAATCAATGTACGTTTTTTCATCGTTTATCCAATGTATGGAAATGGTGAATCCACTGAGCAGTAAAGGGGAAGCTATTCAGGAGTTTATGAAGAAATTTCCTGATGCACAAAGCTTTGGAATCGGTGATGGCGAAAATGACATCGCAATGCTTGAAGTGGTGGATGTTGCTGTAGCTGTTGGTAATGCCAAAGAAATTGTAAAGGAAAAGTGTGATTATATCGTCAGTGATTGTAAAGATGGCGGAGTTGGAGCATTTATCTTTGATCAGCTGATTCGGAAAAATTGACAATCAGAACCTTGTAAAGGACTGGAATATATCTAGTTACAGTTATTGTTAATTACAAAATACTCCTGTAAAATAATAAGAAAAAATAAGTATTCTATGAAAAAAATAGAGAAATTGTTGGGAGGTTTATTGGTGGAAGAGACAAATAAGAATATTGAACATGATTTAGTTTATTATAAATCAGGGATCAGGCAATTATATGTAAAAAGTTATCAAATGTATATTATGGGATTAATTGCTCTTATGCTTTTGACTGTTACAGGAATCGGTGTATCTACTTCTTTAATACGAATGTTGTTAGTATTGGTGTTTATTGTAGAGATTGCTGGTTTGCTTTATTTATTACGCTTTTTACAAGAAGCAACATTTGAAGCGTATTTTCAGACAATTTTAGCCAAATTGCCTGAGGCATTTCCTGCAATGGAAGAAGGAAATCCACAAGAAGATGATCAAGCATATTATTTTTTAGACGCCCAAGGTGAGATGGTGAAGCTAAATAAAAGAAATATTAGGAACTTCCCTTCAACGATGCGACAGTTTACACTGCTTGTAGGCTTTAATTTTGAAACGGACAGAGTTAGATTCGAACAGCCGCTTCATTTTTATTATTATGATATTACCCGAATTACTCATTCAGAAAACTATAAAAAAGACTTATTGAAAAGCACGAATTTCATTGCTAAACGAAGAAAAAGAAGAATTAAGTCATTGATTATTACACTGATTATTTTTGCATTACTTGGCACAGTTTTGTATATTGCTGGAAAATCTTTTTTAGATGAGCAGCGCTCTAAAGCTATTGAAAATGAAATCAGGCAAGAGATTGAGAATGAAATGGACGAGCAAAAGACAACAGTCCAAAACTTTACTATTTCAAGAGGTGACGAAACGCTGAAGGCGGATTTGCCAAAAGATTTTCACCAGCAGATGGGGTACTTAATCCAAGTGGATGATGAAAAAGGTCGCTCTTATCAGACCTTCATAAGTGAAGCATTCACAATTGATATAAGCATGGTGGAAAAGAGCTTATATACTAGCTTTTCTGAGTATTTAGAAAAAGCCACGCAAACGAGAAGTGATGATTCTGTAAAAATGAAAGATGAAACATTACATCCTGATTTTTTTACTCATGAATATATAGAGCAATCGAAAAATAATCAAACGGATGCTTCTGACTATAATGGTACGACCATTTATTATTTTGAAACAGAAGAAAATTACGGCATGCTATCTTGTGTTATTAATAGTAAGAATAAAAAGTTGTCAGACATAGCTGATCAAGCAGGACTTTCTATTATGAAATCCTTGAAATTGGAACGAGAAGAGAATCTTCTTTAAGTCATAAAAAGGAACAAGCCAGTGTTTCATTTAGAAAACACGAGCTTGTTCCTTTTCTCTATTCAAGAATAAGGTTGATAATTAATTATTTTGCAAAATGTTGAATGACTTGATTCAGCATATCAGCCGTACCGATACCTACACGATCATCATAATACGCGGCAAAACGTTCATCGCCCACATACATTTGTCCTAGACCACGATGCATTTCTGCTGAGTAAACTGGTGATGTATAAGTCAGCCATTCTTTATGTTTTTCAAACACAGTTTTCGCTGTTTGGGATTGTAGATCGTGGTTTTTCATCACGATTTTTAAGGCGTCAAACATTGCCTTTTCAGCGGCTTCCATTGCACTAAAGTCAGCTTCACTTAAGTTTAACCATTGTTTATTTGATTCTGTCACAGTTTCTTCTCCATAATTTTCACGGATTTCTTTTCCGTAAAGTTCTTCATTTTCTTTTAATTTTGCTTGCTTAAAGCCGATAAACTTTTCTTTGTCAGTCATCGTTATCTCTCCCTTTTGGTAACGTAGTGTTTTTTCTACAGTTAGAATCAGATGATCGATTTGCTGGCGTTTTTCTAGCAGCTGTTGATAATGAGCCTGTAATGCATGTTGAGGATCAAAGTCAGGTGTTGCTAAAAGCTTCTGGATCTCTTCTAATTTCATATCCAAAGAACGATAAAAAAGAATTTGCTGCAGCCGATCGATTTCTTTTGTGCCGTATATTCGGTAACCAGAAGAATTGATGCGCGCAGGTTTCAATAAATCGATTTCATCATAATATCGTAAGGTACGAGTACTGATACCGGATAATTCGGCGACTTTTTTAATTGTATATTCCATCTGTTTCCCTCCTGTAACCATAGAATAAACCTTTACCTAACGAGAAGGTCAAGTGTTTTTATAGAATAGCATAATTTTTCTTTTTTCACTAAAAAACTTTAATTTACAAATAGGTAAAGAAGAGGTAAAATTTTTATGTGAAATTAAATAGACGTATATCTGAATAGACAGGAGCTAAGAATATGAAATTAATTGAAACACCCATCAATAGAAATATGGACCTAGAATATTTTTATCCAAATATCACTAAGTTTGTTTTTGGTTCGAAAGCAATTAAATTTTTTAAACTATACGCATTAGATCGAACTCAAATCGTATATGCGGATGCTTTTGATAAAATTGATATAATCATGATCAATACAAAAAAGAAAATCAAAAAACAAGAAGTCGATTATGTAATCAAAAAGCTATTGAATACAAATAGGGAAGATGTTGATATTCACATCGGAATTAAGAACCAAATGATAAAAGAAGGCTACTCATTTAGCGCACCAAGAAAAGATATTATTGTGATTCAAAAAAGTGTAAAGCCTGACTAATAACTAAAAAAGATTGAAGGATACTAAAGTATAATTTGCTTCCTTCGATCTTCTTTTTTACATATATAGCAGACGTTACAAGCTAAATAATAGAAAATCAGTAGGCTTTCTTTCTTAACTTTGATAAAATAGTAAAGAGCAACGAAAGGAAGAATGTATTTGAAAGAATTATTTGAAAAATATAAAGAAGTCCTGTCTTATTTATTTTTTGGAGTAGCGACGACCATTGTTAATATAGTGGTTTTCTTTATCTGCAAAGATATGTTAGGGATCGATTATAAGATAAGTAACGCAATTGGCTGGTTCTTATCAGTGCTTTTTGCCTTTTTCACAAATAAATATTTTGTTTTTTCCAGCAATCATGAAGATTTGGGCTCTTTCATTAGAGAGATGCTACTGTTTTACTGGTACCGAATTTTATCTTTTGTGGTGGATATGGCCTTGATGGTTTTAATGATCGAATGGCTGCACATCTCAGATTTTTGGGCAAAAATGGTGACCCAAGTGGCAGTCGTTGTACTGAATTACTTTTTTAGTAAATTTTTTATTTTCAAAAAAAAATAAACCTTGTTTTTAGTTGAAAGAATAGTTTTTTGTTATAATGGAATATAAAGTTTTAGAAAAAGTAAAGGATGGATTAATAAAATGAAGAATGTTTATGATGATGATAGCTTAACATTACATACGGATTTATATCAGATCAACATGATGCAGACGTATTGGGAATTAGGTAGAGCTGACTTGCATTCTGTTTTTGAATGTTATTTTAGAGAAATGCCCTTTAATCATGGCTATGCTATTTTTGCAGGATTAGAACGATTAGTTGATTATTTAGAGAATTTGACATTTTCTGAAACTGATATTGCTTACCTTAGAGAAGTTGAAAATTACCCAGAGGACTTTTTGACATACTTGCAAGAGTTTGAATTTAAATGTACCGTTCGCTCAGCCCTAGAAGGGGATTTAGTTTTTAATAATGAGCCCTTGATTCAAGTAGAAGGTCCGTTGGCACAATGTCAATTGATCGAAACGGCTCTATTGAATATGGTGAATTTCCAAACGTTGATCGCAACAAAAGCTGCCCGCATCAAGTCAGTTATCGGTGAAGATCCTCTGATGGAATTCGGGACAAGACGTGCACAAGAATTAGATGCTGCCGTCTGGGGGACACGTGCGGCATATATTGGCGGAGCAGATGCGACAAGTAACGTTCGTGCTGGGAAAATTTTTGGTATTCCTGTTAGCGGCACGCATGCACATTCCTTGGTTCAGTCTTATGGCAATGATTACGATGCTTTTTTAGCCTATGCCAAAACACATAAAGATTGTGTCTTTTTAGTTGATACTTATGATACTTTAAAATCAGGAGTTCCAAGTGCCATTCGTGTAGCGAAGGAAATGGGTGATAAAATCAATTTCCTCGGAGTTCGTCTGGATAGTGGGGACATGGCTTATATCTCAAAACGAGTGCGTGAACAATTAGATGAAGCAGGGTACACAGAAGCTAAAATCTATGCATCAAATGACCTAGATGAAAATACTATTTTGAGTTTGAAAATGCAAAAAGCAAAGATTGATGTCTGGGGTGTTGGAACGAAGCTGATTACCGCATACGATCAACCAGCTTTAGGTGCTGTATTTAAATTAGTTTCTATTGAAGATAAAAATGGCAAGATGGAAGATACTATCAAGCTTTCAAGTAATGCAGAAAAAGTTACAACTCCTGGGAAAAAACAAGTGTGGCGAATCACGCGCAAATCAGATAAAAAATCTGAAGGTGATTACGTGACCTTGTGGGACGAAGATCCTCGTAAACAGGAAGAGATTTATATGTTCCATCCGGTGCATACATTTATTAATAAAACGGTTCGGGACTTTGAGGCAAGAGCTGTTTTACAAGAAATTTTTGTTGATGGGAAACGCGTTTATGAAATGCCAACTTTAGATGAAATTAAAAGTTATGCAAAAGAAAATCTTGATTCATTATGGGAAGAATACAAACGTGATCTGAATCCGCAAAAATACCCAGTTGATTTATCGACGGAGTGTTGGAATCATAAAATGCGTTTACTTGAAAAAGTTCGGGTCGATGTAAAAGCATTAAGTGAAGGCAAATAAATAGTATCTAGCTGTGCGGGCCATTCTTTTGGAGAATGATTGAACGAGCTCGCTTCGCTCTTAGATTAGGAGGAATTTTCTATGGAGTCGTTGCAAAAGGCAATTATTGAAGAATTAGGTGTAAAACCGCAAATAGATCCACAAGAAGAGATTCGAAAAAGCATTGATTTCATGAAAAGCTATCTAAACAAGTATCCTTTTTTAAAAACGTTGGTATTAGGTATCAGCGGAGGTCAGGATTCTACCTTAGCTGGGCGACTTGCTCAAATGACAATGGAAGAAATGCGTAAAGAGACTAAAGATGAGCGTTATCAATTTATTGCTGTCCGCCTACCTTATGGAGAGCAAGCAGATGAAGCGGATGCGAAAAAAGCTTTAGATTTTATTCAACCAGATGTCTCTTTACGTGTAGATATCAAACCTGCAATAGATGCCTGTGTTTTATCTCTAAGTGAAACAAATGTAGCTATCAGTGACTTCAATAAAGGCAATATGAAAGCACGTCAGCGAATGATCGTTCAATACGCTATTGCAGGAGAAAAAGCAGGAGCAGTTATCGGAACAGATCATGCAGCTGAAAACATTACTGGTTTCTACACAAAATATGGTGATGGTGGAGCAGATATTTTACCATTGTTCCGTTTAAATAAACGCCAGGGAAAAGCATTACTAAAAGAATTAGGTGCACCAGAAGAACTATATACCAAAATTCCAACAGCTGATTTAGAAGATGATAAACCGTTAGTAGCTGATGAAGTAGCACTTGGCGTATCATACGATGATATTGATGATTATGTTGAAGGAAAGACCGTATCAGAGAAAGCAAGAGAAACAATCGAAGGTTGGTACAAAAAAACACAACATAAACGCCATATGCCGATTTCAATTTTTGATGATTTTTGGAAATAAAAGTTAGGTTCCTAAATAAATTCTGTTGGTGCGAACCACAAGTGCCCATAAAATCACTGGGACATCCGCACCAAAATTAAGAGGAAAATACTCTGTATTTGGTCCTTTTCCTCATTTTATTTTAATGTTCAAATTGTTTTTGTGGAAAATTAATGATTGTGAGTAATTTATGACGAATAATCCTAATTTTTCACGGTCTCACTCTGTTATGGAGTGAGTGGATTGAAATATGTATTCAGAGCTATGGAGCGTATGACACAACAAGTCTCACTCTGTTATGGAGTGAGTGGATTGAAATAAGATAAATATGAACTACAAGGATCAGGTGGCATAGTCTCACTCTGTTATGGAGTGAGTGGATTGAAATATTTTAATCCCCCTAATAAGAATAGTATTTTATAAGTCTCACTCTGTTATGGAGTGAGTGGATTGAAATAACGTCACCTTTACCGATATACAATGTTTGACCGTGTCTCACTCTGTTATGGAGTGAGTGGATTGAAATATAGTTACTGACACGAATGAACGAAGAGTTGAATTGTCTCACTCTGTTATGGAGTGAGTGGATTGAAATTTACCGCTTGCCCGTGGATAGATAGGAGATAAAGTCTCACTCTGTTATGGAGTGAGTGGATTGAAATTTACCACCTATACTTCAAAAGTATTCGAGTATGCTGTCTCACTCTGTTATGGAGTGAGTGGATTGAAATGATGTCTTCAGAGGTGATATTTCCGAATTCTTTATGTCTCACTCTGTTATGGAGTGAGTGGATTGAAATGTTTACCACATAATCGAAAGTAGGCATTTCACGTACGTCTCACTCTGTTATGGAGTGAGTGGATTGAAATATCCCATAGATACTTTTTATGCTCTTCGAGAAAAAGTCTCACTCTGTTATGGAGTGAGTGGATTGAAATTCAACTGCGTTGTATTGGTACAGTGATCAACCGAGTCTCACTCTGTTATGGAGTGAGTGGATTGAAATAGGTTGGACATCCGGCGAAGGCGGAAGCTCAGAAACGTCTCACTCTGTTATGGAGTGAGTGGATTGAAATCCTTACTGGCAAAGCTGACTCGATTCAAAAGCAGGTCTCACTCTGTTATGGAGTGAGTGGATTGAAATACTTTTACCTGGTAGTCGAACTGTCACAACATATTGTCTCACTCTGTTATGGAGTGAGTGGATTGAAATGGATCAATTTCAGTAATCGATCCTAAATTATTGGGTCTCACTCTGTTATGGAGTGAGTGGATTGAAATTTCGCCGATTTTTTGCGCTTCAGTTATCCCTGCGTCTCACTCTGTTATGGAGTGAGTGGATTGAAATCTAGCATATCAATCGCATAAAGTACAGCTCGCTTCAGTCTCACTCTGTTATGGAGTGAGTGAATTGAAATGTCATATCGATCAAGTAAGACATTCCAAACGGTACGGTCTCACTCTGTTATGGAGTGAGTGGATTGAAATTAATCCATCTTGATTATTTGGTGCCTCAGCATTATGTCTCACTCTGTTATGGAGTGAGTGGATTGAAATTTCATATGCAAGAAACGTTTATCCATCAATTCAAGTCTCACTCTGTTATGGAGTGAGTGGATTGAAATCTGCATCTGTTGCGTTTGTTCTTGCTGCGACTACCAGTCTCACTCTGTTATAAAGCAAACAAACTGATATACAAAGTAAAATAAAAAGAAAGACTAATTCTTAGCCTTTCTTTTTTTACACCTAAGTTAAATCTAAACACCTTCATTTTGTTCAAATGATTAAAAAAAGTGTAAACTTAAATAAGTTATCTGAAATACTTAATAAAATACTCTACAATTGGATTAATTATAGTTAGAAGAAGGTGAAGGAGAATATGAAAAAAATATTCAGAAAAAAAAGAAACATTGACAATGAACCGTTTCTTTCATCAGAAGAACAAAAACAACCAATAAATAACAACGACATTCGGATTCCGCCTAATGTTAAAGGCTTGTCAGATCAAGAAGTGCAGCAACTATACTCTGAAGGTAAATATAATATGGAAGTAGAAGATTTATCTAGAACAACGAAACAGATTATTCTAGATAATTCATTGACACTTTTTAATTTTATTAATTTATTTTTAGCTATTGCAGTATTCGCCGTGGGCTATCCAAAGAATGCATTGTTTTTCTGGATAATCATTATCAATACAGCAATTGGTGTGATCCAAGAGATCCATGCAAAGAAAACCATAGATAAATTATCGATCGTCAACAAAACAGAGGTAACTGTTTTAAGAGAAGGTCAACTGACAAAGATTTTTCAAGATGAAATTGTTTTAGGAGATGTGCTTGTCCTGACCTTAGGTAATCAAGTACCATCTGATGGTATTGTGATTCAAGCAGAAGGAATGGAAGTCGATGAATCTCTTTTAACGGGCGAATCTGATAAAATCACAAAGCAAAATGGCGACAAAATCATGAGTGGTAGTTTTATCACTTCAGGATTAGGTTTTGTAAAAATCACCGCAGTCGGTGAAGATAATTTCGTGTCAAAATTATCCAAAGAAGCAAAAACAGAGAAAAAATCAACTTCTGAACTAATGAACTCTCTGAATCTTTTGATTAAAGGATTAACCTTTGCCATTGTTCCAATTGGGCTGTTACTGTTTTGGTCACAATATCAATCTACCCAGTCATTTCCTAAAACGGTTTTAGGAGTTTCTGGTGCACTGATCAGTATGATCCCAGAAGGGTTGATGCTATTGACCAGTGTAGCGTTTGCTGTGGGTGCAGCTAATTTAGCTAGAAGACAAACCTTGATCCAACGTCTATCGTGTATTGAAACGTTAGCTCGTGTGGATACCATTTGTTTGGATAAAACGGGAACTATTACAGATGGTACGTTGACATTTAAAGAACTGATTCCTCAAGCGGGTTTTCCAGCCAGTGAGATCGAACGGGCTATGAGCGAAATGATGGCAGGTTTATCCGATCAAAATGCAACAGCTAAAGTACTCCGTTCTAGATTTCCATTACAGCAAGCGACTTGGAAAGTTAAAGAAGTGATTCCATTTTCATCTGATCGAAAATGGAGTGGCGTGACTTTTGAAGAAAAAGGTTCATTTGTTATGGGCGCACCAGAATTTATTTATTCTGAAGTTCCAGCTGACTTAAGGGAAATTCTTGCTCCTTATAATGAACAAGGCGATCGTGTGTTGATCTTGGTTCATTTTTCAGATGAATTAACGAGCGCTACTCTTCCGCAAACGAAAGAAACAGTTGGGATTTTTATTATCGCTGATACGATTCGTGAAAATGCGGTCGACACATTCTCTTATTTTGCCAAACAAGATGTAACCTTAAAAGTTATTTCAGGTGATAATCCTATTACTGTGTCGCAAATAGCTAAACAAGCTGGAATCGCTGGTGCAGAAAATTTTGTTGATATGAGTACCGTTTCTGATTCGACCAACTTTAATGAATTAGTTGAAAATACAACAGTATTTGGTCGTGTAACCCCTTATCAAAAAAGAGAACTAATTCAAGCGCTGAAACAAAATGGACATACAACCTGTATGACAGGTGATGGTGTCAACGATATTCTTTCATTAAGAGAAGCGGATGTCAGTGTTGCAATGGCTAGTGGAAGTGATGCTGCTCGTGCGGTGTCGGATGTTGTATTATTGAATTCAGATTTTAGTTCAATGATCCAAGTATTAAATGAAGGACGAAGAGTCATCAATAATATTGAACGGGTTGCTTCGATGTATATGGTAAAAACAATCTATTCAGCTATTCTTGCGGTAACGTTTATCTTTTTATTCTTACCATATCCCTTTGCGCCATTACAATTGACACCAATCAATACGTTGACTGTTGGAATTCCATCCTTTATTTTAGCGTTAGAGCCGAATTATCAGCGTATAAAAGGACATTTTTTAACCAATATTTTACGAATCTCAGTACCAGGAGCCTTGACTGTTGTTTTCAATATTTTAGTATTGCAGCTTGCTGGGATTTGGTTTGATTTATCTCATCAAGATGTTTCAACGATGTGTGTACTACTTACAGGTTGCGTTGGTTTTCAAGTTTTATTAAGAGCTGCCCGACCGCTAGATTTGAAAAAACAGATCATGATTGGACTTTTACTAATAGCCTTTCTAGTTTGTTTCTTATTCTTCGGCGATTTCTTTATGCTGACTTCTCTATTTACTAGAAATGTTTTATTCTACTTGCCACTGATTCTTGGTAGCCGTTCAATTTTTAATTATATATCGTTGTTTATGACACGAGTGATATACGAAGTTGAAAAACGAAAAGAAAATAGAAAGATAAAGAAGCAAAAGCGTGTAGTTTAACGTGATAAAATAGAGCAAGTAAATGGCAAGACAAAAGCAGCTTTTTTCAGAAGCTAAATGCTGTTGTCTTAGCCATTTTTTTATCTAATAAAGAATGACAATCATTTTCATTTAAGTCTTTTATCTTGGCTAATTATCCAACTGAGCGTATTCTTATTATAGAGAAGGGGACTTTTCAAAAGATGTGATGCAAATGAAATATCTGACGAAACTAATCATTTCTGTCGTTACAGGAATTTTGGCTTTGTTAGTTGAATTTATTTTTCATCAAAAAGTGTTTAGGAGGAAAAAAAGATGGATGGAAGCAAAATCGATGGAAAAAAAGTAACTGAAGAAACGTTATTATTACAAGGATATCGAAAATATTCAGGTGAAGATTTGGATATTTATTATAGTAAAGAGATTTGTGCTCATATTGGTAATTGTGTTCGTGGGAATTCCGAAGTTTTTGAAGTCGGACGTCGTCCGTGGATCATTGCAGATAACGGTGCCGTAGAAGATGATATCCGTGTTATCGATACATGTCCTAGCGGCGCATTAAAGTATATTCGAAAGGATGGAAAATAAACATGGAAATTAAAGAAGAAAATAATCGCTTTGTACTGTTAAATGATGAAAATAAAGAAATCGGTGAAATGACATGGTCAGATGCTGGGACTGAAATGATGATCATTGACCATACATTTGTCGATCCTGCATATCGAGGACAAAAATTAGCAGAAAAACTAGTCTACAATGGGGTAGAAAAAGCCCGCCGTGAAGGAAAAAAAATCATTCCACTATGCCCATTTGCTAAAAAAGAGTTTGACACTAAACCTGAATATGCTGATGTATTAAGAAAGTAATGAGAATCGGTCTTTGCTAAAACCTCTATCCAGATCACATTTTTTCTACTTATTCAAATACAACTGGTATTTGAATGAAAAATATGCTAAAGTATAATAGATGTATTTTGTGAATAAAGGGAGAATTAGACTATGTATAATTTTATTTTAACACTTGTGATCATCCTTTCAGTAGTGATGGTTATTGCCGTTATGATGCAGCCAAGTAAACAAAACAGTGCAGCAAGTGCTTTCACTGGTGGTGCAGATAAACTTTTCGGTAAACAAAAAGCACGTGGATTTGAAGCTGTTATGCAACGCGCAACAGCGATTATTGGCGCTCTTTGGATGTTACTATTATTTATTTTAGTATTATTATCATCAAAGTAAGACCTTTGAAGTCCCTCATTTACTGAGGGACTTTTTTGCTGTAAATGAATAAGGAATGATCAATGAAAAGTTCTTTGAACATCTGTCTTTTCACAAGGTTTTCAATAGATAATGTGCTAAAATGAGGATGAGGTGAATTGAATAGTGAAAAAAATAAGTCTACCTAAACCATTATTTACCCAAAATGGTTCCCGTGCGGTATTGCTTTTGCACGCTTATTCAGGAAGCAGCAACGATGTACGTATGCTGACTCGTTATTTAGAGAAAGAAAATTATACGGTATACTCTCCTAATTTTTCTGGGCATGCCACAGCTTCTCCAGAGGATATTTTGGAAAAAACTACTAAGGATTGGTGGCAAGATACAGTAGATGCCATTCAATTTTTAAAAGAGAAAGGTTATCATGACATTGCAGTTTTCGGCCTTTCGATGGGTGGCATTTTTACGATGGAGTCATTAACAAAGCAATTAGAAGGAATCATCGGCGGTGGATTTTTCTGTTCCCCGATTTTCCCAGTAAAAAATAATGTGCCGGAAAATTTCGTACTTTATTCTGATAAAGTCTTAAAAACAGCAGGAGTTCCAGATGAGGAACGCACTGAGCGAATGGTAAAAATCAAAGAAGCATCACATATTCAATTAAGAGATATTGAGTCATTTTCTGAACAGACAGCAAGCAAACTTGGACAAATCAAGGTTCCCGTTTTTCTCGCACAAGCTGGAAAAGATGAAATGATCGATGCAGACGGAGTATATCAGACGGCTAAAGCATTGAAGCAAACACGATATACATTAAACTGGTATCCAAACAGCGGTCACGTATTGACCGTTGGACCAGATCACAAACAATTAGAACAAGACGTAGTAGCTTTTTTAAATACATTGTCTTGGAATGAGGAGAAAGAATGACAAAACAAACAATCAAGGAGAAAATCCTATTCTTCATGGAAAATCAGACGAAAAAAAGTTTTTCCATGGAAGAAATCGCGCAAGGCCTGCAATTGGAAAAGAGTGCAGATTTTAAACTGCTTGTCCAAACAATTGCAGCAATGGAACGCGAAAAATTAGTAGAATTTAATAAAAAAGGTAAAATTCGTTTGCCGCAAAAAAATGGCCCCATCGAAGGTACATTCCGTGCCAATGAACGAGGTTTTGGTTTTGTAACCATCGATCCAGAAGAAGCCGATGTTTATATTCCAAAAGAAGCCGTTAATTATGCGATGGACGGAGATATCGTAGCGATTGATATTGTTCAGCCAGCTGATCCATTTTCAGATCGTGGTGCTGAAGGTAAAGTCGTAGAAATCAAAACACGAGCAATCACACAAGTAGTAGGTGAATTTATAGCCTATGATGAAAAAGAAGTCAGCGAGACTGATCTTTATGGCTATGCTGTTCCAAAAGATAAAAAAATGACAGGCTTGACCTTCAATATTGCCGCACAAGGAATCAAACCCGTTGATGGCAGTATAGTAATCGTAGAAGTCACCCACTATCCTGAAAAAGAATATCCAAAGAGTTTAGAAGGATTAGTGAAAAAAGTTGTCGGTCACAAGAATGATCCAGGGATGGATATTTTATCGATCGTCGTGGCTCACGGTATTCCCACAAGTTTTCCTGATGAGGTAATCGCAGAAGCTGATAAAGTGCCTGATGCCATTTCAGATAAAGATATTGAAGGCCGCAGGGATTTACGTGATCAAATGATCGTAACGATCGATGGAGAAGATGCCAAAGATTTAGATGATGCAGTGGCAGTACGCAAATTAGAAAACGGCAATTACTTCTTAGGCGTTCATATTGCAGATGTTTCTTATTACGTGACTGAAGGTAGTGAATTAGACCAAGAAGCGTATGAACGAGGCACTAGTGTTTATTTAACTGACCGTGTGGTACCGATGATCCCGCAGCGTTTGTCTAACGGTATTTGTTCACTGAATCCTAACGTGCCAAGATTGACAATGAGTTGTGAGATGGAGATTTCTCCTGAAGGGTATGTAGTGAAACATGATATTTTCCAAAGCGTGATCCAAACAACAGAACGTATGACATACACTGCAGTCAATGAAATTTTAGAAGAACAAAAGCCAGAAACGATGAAGCGTTATAAAAATTTACTGACAATGTTTAAAGAAATGGGCGAACTGCATCATATTCTTGAACAAATGCGGGAAAACCGTGGAGCGATTTCGTTTGAAGATCGTGAAGCCAAAGTCTTAGTTGATACTGATGGTCACCCACAAGACATCTTACTGCGTACACGTGGCGTAGGCGAACGTTTGATAGAATCATTTATGTTAGCAGCTAATGAAACAGTCGCTAAGCATTATCATGATTTAAAACTACCTTTTATTTATCGAATCCATGAACAGCCTAAAGAAGAAAAAATGCAACGTTTCTTTGATTTTGCTGCTGTTTTAGGAATTTTAGTCAAAGGGACAAAGACAGATATTACGCCAAAAGATCTTCAAAATGTTTTAGAACAAGTATCTGATAAACCAGAAGAAGCTGTGATCAATACTATGTTATTACGTAGTATGCAGCAGGCTCGTTATTCAGAAGATAATTATGGACATTATGGTTTAGCGGCAGAATATTATACTCATTTTACATCTCCGATCCGACGCTACCCAGATTTGATCGTTCATCGATTGATTCGTAGCTATGAAGGAAAGGTTTCAGAAAAACTAAAAGAAAAATGGGAACAAAATTTACCAGATATTGCAGATCATAGTTCACGAATGGAACGCCGAGCGGTTGAAACAGAGCGCGAAGTTGATTCTATGAAGAAAGCTGAATTTATGGCAGATAAAATTGGTGAAGAATATGATGGTATCATTAGTTCAGTGACTCGCTTTGGTTTCTTTGTAGAACTGCCTAATACGATCGAGGGCTTGATCCATGTGAATAATTTAAAACAAGATTATTTCCATTTTATTGAAAATCATATGGCGCTTGTTGGCGAGCGTACTGGGATGACCTTAAAGATTGGTCAAAAAGTTAAGGTCAAAGTAGAAAAAGCTGACCCTGAAACTAGAGAAATCGATTTTGAGTTTCTGGAAGCAGAAGAAGTAGAAAGACTTGAAGCGCCAAAACAAAAAAAACGACAAGACAATCGTCGAAGACGTGGTTCTGATCG
This sequence comes from Candidatus Enterococcus ikei, assembly GCF_017316105.1. Lineage (NCBI taxonomy): Bacteria > Bacillati > Bacillota > Bacilli > Lactobacillales > Enterococcaceae > Enterococcus > Candidatus Enterococcus ikei. The sequence goes on along the minus strand of NZ_JAFLWD010000002.1, from coordinate 10,374 downwards.
TAAAGAAGATGATAAGAAGCCATTTACACAAAAGAAAAATAAGAAAAAAGGCAAAAAGCCGTTTTATAAAGAAGTCGCTAAAAAGAAAAAAGGTAAGAAACAGAAGAAAAAATAGAAAAACGGAGGAATGGGTATGCCAAAAGGAGAAGGCAAGCTGATTGCCCAAAATCGTAAAGCTAGGCATGACTATACTGTTGTTGATACAATGGAAGCTGGAATTGTTTTACAAGGAACTGAGATCAAATCGATCCGGAATGGACGAATCAATTTAAAAGATGGGTTCGCCAGAATCCGTAATGGAGAAGCCTACCTGCTTAATGTGCATATTAGTCCTTATGAGCAGGGGAATATTTTTAACCATGATCCGTTGCGAACTAGGAAATTATTGTTGCATAAGAAGCAAATAGCGAAGTTAATCGCTGAAACCAAAAATACGGGAATCACGATTATTCCATTAAAAGTTTACATTCGAAACGGTTATGCAAAGGTTTTGATTGGACTTGCAAAAGGGAAAAAACAATACGATAAACGCGAAGACTTAAAACGCAAAGAAATCAATCGTGAAATTAATCGCACGTTAAAAAACAATTTAAGATAAGGTAACGAAATTTGTTATTTTTTGAAAGAAATTAACTCGTTTCCCAAGCTAATTTATTCTTTTTCGCATATTTTGCTACTTTGCTTTATCTTATTTGAAAAATTTGTTAGAGTGTAAGGAAACTGATGAGTTTTCATCGTTTTTTCAGTAATCGACTATTGTACTGCCAAACACTAATAAGACTTATTCTTTTAATATTTTGTCATATTAAAAGAAGTGTCCAATTTTCATGAAATTCTTTTGAAATTATTCATCGTTGGTGGTATGATACGTGTGGTTAAGAAATAGAAGCCTTTTAAGCTTCACGCAAGTTTGTTGGAAAAGAGGTGAAATAATTTGGAAGAGAAGACACTACTCTTCAAGATTGGGCCGATTTGGTTTGACGGAACCATTTGCTTAATGGTGCTGTTAACATGTGTCATTGTTTTTGGGATAGTATATTTCTGCACAAGGAATATTGAGATGAAACCTAAAGGCAAACAAAATGTCATTGAGTATCTCATTGATTTTGTTCGGGGCATCATTACCGACAATATGCCAAGTAAAGAAGTAACCAATTTTCACCTGTTATCATTTACCATGTTCATGTTTGTCTTAGTTGCTAATATCATTGGTTTGGTGACAAAAGTCGTTATCGGTGATTATAGCTACTGGAAAAGCCCAACAGCAGATCCATTAGTTACGTTAACTTTGGCATTGATCATGATTGTACTGACACACTTTTTCAGTGTTAGTCGCTTTGGTTTAAAAGGATATTTCAAAAATAGCTTCCTAAGTCCAGTAGCATTTTTAATGCCTATCAAACTTATGGAAGAATTCACCAACTTACTTACTTTGGCATTACGTTTATATGGTAATATCTTTGCCGGTGAAGTTTTGTTGGGATTGATTGCTAGTATCGTCTCCAGTGTAGGTTTATGGGCGATCCCATTAGCTATACCGTTAGAAATGATTTGGTTAGCATTCTCATTATTTATTGGCGCTATTCAAGCTTTTATTTTCGTGACCTTATCAATGGTTTATATGGCACATAAAATAGAAGTTGAAGAGTAATCATACAAAAACAACAACAATCTTAGGAGGAAATCAAAAATGGACGGATTAAACTATATCGCAGCAGCAATTGCAGTTTTCGGAGCAGCTATCGGGGCAGCATACGGTAACGGGAAAGTAATTTCTAAAACTCTAGAATCTATGACACGTCAACCAGAAATGGCTGGACAATTAAGAACAACAATGTTTATTGGGGTAGCCTTAATTGAAGCGGTGCCAATTCTTGGTGTAGTTATTGCGTTATTATTAGTATTTAAATAAAATCTTTAGAAGGCAGGACGCCGAGTTTTCGGACTCCGTCACTGCTTTCTTTATTGTGAAACACTGCGATTGCTTTAGCAGAGCAGATGTAGAACAATACTTGGCGAACGAAGAGAGAGAAGTTACACTCGTGCAGAAACACTGCGACTGCTTTAGCAGAGCAGATGTAGAACAATACTTGGCGAATGAGGAGAGAGAAGTTACTCTTGTACAGAAACAAAGAGTTTGCAACTGTTGAACAACTAGAAACAAAAAGACAGAAGCTACCTTGTAAAATACCAAGCCTTACCAAAAATAAGGCAGAACTAAAACAATACAAAACCCTTAATGAAATAACAATCACCGAGAATTGCAGAGAAAGGAAGTTGAAACTTCATGCTAGATTATTTAGTAATCGGAGAAGCTGGTCCAAGTACAACAATAGGCACAATGATTGTCGTCAGCGGCGCTTTTCTTATTTTGATGCTTCTAATCAAGAAATTCGCTTGGGAAGCAATCACTGATGTGTTAAAAAAACGTGAAGATAAAATTGCCAACGATTTAGATTCTGCAGAACAATCTCGAATAGCAGCAGCCAAGATGCAAGAAGAACGTCAACAAAAGTTGCTTTCTTCAAAATCAGAAGCCGCAGATATTATTAAACATGCGAAAGAGAGCGGAGACCAAAACCGCCAAAAAATCTTAGCAGAAACCAATAACGAAGTCATTCGTTTACGAGAAAAAGCACGTCAAGATATTTCTCAAGAACACGAAGAAGCATTGGCATCTGTTAAAGACGAAGTGGCGAATTTGTCCTTACAAATTGCAGAAAAAATTCTAAACAAAGAATTGACACCTGATGCACATGATTCATTGATCAATTCTTATATTGAAGGATTAGGTAAAACCAATGAAGTTAGATAAGTATACAGTAGGTAAACGCTACGGCAAGGCTTTGTTTGAGTTGGCGATTGAAAAGCAAGAAGCTGACAGCATTTATCAAGACTTATTAAAACTTAGAGAGATTTACAATGAAGTTCCAGAATTAGGTGCCATATTAAGTGATGTACGTCTAGAACCTTACGAAAAAGACGAAATCATGAAACATTTAGTCAGCGGATTTGAAGGAACAACAGAGAACTTTTTATATGTTGTTTATAACTATACACGTATGAACGATTTATTGTTAATGATCGATGAATACGAAAGACGCTACGATGAACACAAAAGTTTGCTTTTAGGTACTGCGTTAACTGCTGTTCCTTTAACAAAAGAACAACATCAGTTGATGGAAGAAAAAGCAGCAAAACTTTTAGGATATGAACATGCAAATTTGATTAATTTAATTGATCCTGATATCGTTGGCGGTGTTATCATAGAAGCCAACTATAAAGTGATCGACGGCAGTATCCATAAACAACTAGAACGAATCCAAGAATTGTTATTAAAATAACGTTCAGCACAATAAAGAGGTGAATTGAATGGCTATCAAAGCAGAAGAAATCAGTGCCTTGATTAAGGAACAAATCGAGAATTATCAACAAGAATTAGCCGTTGAAGAAATTGGAACTGTCACATATGTTGGGGATGGAATTGCTCGTGCCCATGGTTTAGAAAACGCAATGAGCGGAGAATTGCTTGAGTTTTCTAACGGTTCATACGGCATGGCGCAAAACTTAGAAACCAATGATGTTGGTATCATCATATTAGGTGATTTTGAAACCATTCGAGAAGGCGACAAAGTAAAACGTACGGGTAAAATCATGGAAGTCCCTGTTGGGGAAGCTATGATTGGGCGTGTCGTTAATCCATTAGGTCAACCAATTGACGGGTTAGGCGAGATAAAAACAGACAAAACTCGTCCAGTAGAAGCAGCAGCACCTGGTGTTATGCAAAGAAAATCAGTTGATCAACCAATGCAGACAGGTCTTAAAGCCATTGATGCACTTGTACCAATCGGCCGAGGCCAACGTGAATTAGTAATCGGTGACCGTAAAACTGGTAAAACATCAATTGCAATTGATACGATCATCAACCAAAAAGGACAAGATGTTATCTGTATTTACGTAGCAATCGGACAAAAAGAATCGACTGTACGTAACCAAGTAGAAACATTGAGAGCTTATGGTGCCCTTGATTATACAATAATCGTAAATGCTGGAGCATCTCAACCAGCCCCATTATTATATATTGCGCCTTATGCAGGAGCTGCGATGGGTGAAGAATTCATGTATAACGGCAAACACGTTTTGATCATCTTTGATGACTTATCAAAACAAGCTGTCGCTTATCGTGAACTTTCATTACTATTACGCCGTCCTCCAGGTCGTGAAGCTTACCCAGGGGATGTTTTCTATCTACATTCACGTTTACTAGAACGTGCAGCAAAATTAAGTGATGAACTAGGTGGCGGTTCAATGACTGCTCTACCATTTGTTGAAACACAAGCAGGAGATATCTCTGCCTACATTCCAACAAACGTTATTTCAATCACAGATGGACAAATTTTCTTAGAGAGTGACTTGTTCTATGCAGGAACACGTCCAGCCGTTGATGCCGGACTTTCAGTATCACGTGTTGGTGGTTCAGCACAAATCAAAGCTATGAAAAAAGTAGCTGGAACGCTTCGTTTAGATTTAGCAAGTTACCGTGAATTAGAAGCATTTACACAGTTTGGTTCTGATTTAGATGCAGCAACTCAAGCAAAATTAAATCGAGGCCGTCGGACTGTTGAAATCTTAAAACAAAAACTGCATGCACCGTTAGCAGTTGAAAAACAAGTCGTGATTTTATATGCTTTGACACACGGATTTTTAGATAGTATCAGCGTCGCAAAAATTCTAGATTTTGAATCAGAATTATTTGACTTCTTAGATGGAAAACATCCTGAATTATTTGAAACGATCCGTACAACAAAAGATTTACCAAAATCTGAAGACTTAGATGCAGCAATCAGTGAATTCAAAGAAATTTTCAGTGCAGCTAATTCAGAAGGATCTACAGCTAAAGATACACTTGAATCAATTCAAAATGCGTAAGAGAGGTGACAAGAATTGGGTGCTTCATTAAATGAAATCAAACAACGCATTGCTTCAACCAAAAAAACCAGTCAAATTACCAATGCTATGCAGATGGTTTCCGGTGCTAAGCTGACAAAATCAGAAGCGGCTTCTAGAAGCTTTCAAGAATATGCATCAAAAATTCGTTCGATTGTTACGCATCTTGTTGCAGCGCAATTAAGTGATCTGGAAGAATTGGATTCATTTGATAGTGAGGAAGCATCAGAAACTGGTAATTATCATATGATGCTGACATCACGTCCAGTGAAAAAAACAGGTTATATCGTTATCACTTCCGATAAAGGATTAGTAGGCGGGTATAATAGTTCCATTTTGAAACAGACCATGAAAATGATGACTGATGATCATGAATCGCAAGATGAATTTGTCTTAGTCGCTATTGGCGGAACAGGCGCTGACTTTTTTAAAGCACGTGGTATAAATGTGGCTTACGAACTTCGAGGATTAACAGATCAGCCTAGTTTTGATGAAGTCAGAAAGATCGTTTCTGCAGCGACTACGATGTATGAAAATGAAGTGTTTGATGAGTTGTATGTTTGTTATAATCACCACATCAATTCATTGACCAGTCAATTTCGAGTAGAAAAGATGTTGCCAATCTCGGATCTAGATCCAGATGAAGCAACAACTTATGAACAAGAATACATCTTAGAACCTTCTGAAGAAGCAATTTTAGATAATTTATTGCCTCAATATGCTGAAAGTTTGATTTATGGTGCTATTATTGATGCTAAAACAGCAGAGCATGCAGCTGGAATGACAGCGATGAAGACTGCTACTGATAATGCGCAAAATATTATCAGTGATTTAACGATTTCCTATAATCGTGCTCGTCAAGGTGCCATTACTCAAGAAATTACAGAAATCGTAGCAGGTGCTGCGGCATTGGAATAATAATCAAGATTCGAGCCTATGTGGCTCGAAGTTCTTAATAAGTAATTAGAGAAGACAGGTTTTATCACGACCTCTTTAACGGTATAAAAATATCGAAAGTTTGGCAGTTTCAAAAATCTCTGTATGTCCCAACAGCGGATATACAGATGTTACGCTAGCTGTTCGCTCTTTAACGATATTTTCACAACCTCTTCTAAACGAAACGGAGGAAAGAAACATGAGTTCAGGAAAGATTGTTGAAGTAATCGGTCCCGTTGTTGACGTGGAATTTTCACTAGATCAATCCTTACCGGATATTAATAATGCGTTAGTCGTTTATAAAAACGGCGAAGAAAAACAAAAAGTCGTTCTAGAGGTAGCTTTAGAATTAGGTGACGGAGTTATCCGTTCAATCGCAATGGAATCTACAGATGGATTACAGCGCGGAATGGAAGTTATCGATACAGGTAAACCAATTTCTGTTCCAGTCGGAAAAGAAACATTGGGTAGAGTATTTAATGTTTTAGGCGATACGATCGACTTAGAAGAACCATTTCCAGAAGATGCAGTACGTAGTGGTATTCATAAGAAAGCACCTGATTTTGCCGATTTAAGTACAAGTAATGAGATTTTAGAAACCGGGATCAAAGTTATCGACTTGTTAGCACCGTATTTAAAAGGTGGTAAAGTTGGACTATTCGGTGGTGCCGGTGTTGGTAAAACCGTGCTGATTCAAGAATTGATTCATAACATTGCCCAAGAGCATGGCGGAATCTCAGTATTTACTGGTGTTGGTGAACGTACTCGTGAAGGGAATGACCTTTATTTTGAAATGAAAGACTCTGGCGTTATCGAAAAAACAGCCATGGTTTTCGGTCAAATGAATGAACCTCCTGGCGCGCGTATGCGTGTAGCATTAACTGGGTTGACGATTGCGGAATATTTCCGAGATGTTGAAGGTCAAGACGTATTATTGTTCATTGATAATATTTTCCGTTTCACTCAAGCAGGATCAGAAGTTTCTGCCTTATTAGGTCGGATGCCTTCAGCCGTTGGTTACCAACCAACACTTGCCACTGAAATGGGTCAATTACAAGAACGTATCACATCAACTAAAAAGGGCTCGATCACATCGATTCAAGCAATCTATGTACCAGCCGATGACTATACTGACCCGGCGCCTGCAACAGCATTCGCCCATTTAGATGCAACTACTAACTTGGAGCGTCGTTTGACTGAAATGGGTATTTATCCCGCAGTTGATCCATTAGCTTCATCTTCAAGTGCTTTAGCACCAGAAGTTGTAGGAGATGAGCATTACGCTGTAGCAACAGAAGTACAGCACGTATTGCAACGTTACCGTGAGCTACAGGATATCATTGCAATTTTAGGGATGGATGAGTTATCTGATCAAGAAAAAATCTTGGTTGGCCGTGCCCGTCGTATTCAATTCTTCTTATCACAAAACTTTAATGTAGCAGAACAATTTACAGGGCAACCAGGTTCTTATGTTCCAGTTGCTGATACTGTCAAAGGCTTTAGAGAAATTCTTGACGGAAAATATGATGACTTACCAGAAGAAGCTTTCCGTAGCGTAGGTAGAATCGAAGACGTCATAGAAAAAGCTAAAACGTTGAACTACTAAAAGGAGGAGACACAGATATGGATTGTTTAACTGTTAATGTGGTGACTCCTGATGGATTGGTTTATGATCATCGTGCAACGATCGTTGTTGCAAAAACAACAGATGGCGAAATCGGTATCTTACCTCAACATGCACCAATCATTGTTCCTTTAGCAATTGATGAAGTTCGAGTTAAGAGAACGGATTCTGATACACACGTAGATTGGATTGCTGTAAATGGCGGTATTATGGAAGTTCGTGATAATATTGTTTCAATCATTGCCGATAGTGCAGAACGTGAACGAGACATTGATGTAAGCCGTGCAGAACGAGCAAAACAACGAGCTGAACGAATGATTGAAAAAGCCAAAGAAAATGCAAATACGGATGAACTACGCCGTGCAACAGTTGCACTTCACCGCGCAATCAATCGGATTAATGTATCCAAACATACGTAAAATGATGAGCGGCTGGGGCAACAGGTTCAAGATGTCCCAGCCCGCTCTTTTCATAAACAAATAGCGCGTACATATGTTCTTTTTCATATAATTAAGAAACTTTATTTTTTGTTTCAGATAATTTGTGATAAACTGTTCTTTATAATACTTATCTAACTACAAAAACTTGTTTAGTTTTTAAATTAAGGAGAAAAATTATGCAGTTTTTTGGTCTTGATGCAATGGTTCGGATCATTAGCCATTTAATGTTCATTTACGTTAGTTTTTGGGCAATGCAATCTATTCGAATAGAACAGTTTTTTAAAGCACATCAAACCTCTCAAGTGCGATTACTAATCGTCCTTTTTTCAATTGTTATTGGTTTTACTGCAAGCTCATTTTTCTTAGAGTTCCTTGCTTTATGCCGTAACTTATTTATTGTATTTTTCCCTTAGAGGATGGATAAATAAAAAGAAAAGATATTATTTGTTGGTAAATAGTGGTATAATAGAAAAGATTTTGGATCAGAGCATCCAATTCTAACTTTTTTGGGGGGAACAAAATGGAACAGATCATTGTTCATGGTGGTAACCAATTAAAAGGAACTGTGAAAATCGAAGGGGCTAAAAATGCAGTATTGCCAATTTTAGCAGCAACCCTTTTAGCAGAAGAAGGAACAACAACATTAAATAATGTACCAATTCTTTCTGATGTTTTTACAATGAACCAAGTTATCAAACACTTAAATGTAGATATTGATTTTAATGAAGAAGAAAACCAAGTAACAATAGATGCAACGCAGCCTTTAGGCATCGAAGCAAATTATGAGTATGTTAGTCAAATGAGAGCATCAATCGTTGTTATGGGTCCTTTATTAGCTCGTAATGGTCATGCAAAAGTTGCAATGCCAGGTGGATGTGCGATTGGCAAACGACCAATTGATTTACACTTAAAAGGCTTCCAAGCATTAGGTGCGAAGATCATTCAAAAAAATGGCTATATTGAAGCAATTGCAGATGAATTGATCGGTAATACGATTTATTTAGATTTCCCAAGTGTAGGTGCTACTCAAAATATTATGATGGCAGCTGTCAAAGCTAAAGGGATGACAGTGATTGAAAACGTTGCTAGAGAACCTGAAATCGTTGATTTAGCTAATATCCTTAATAAGATGGGTGCTAAAATCGTCGGTGCTGGGACTGAAATGATGCGTATTGAAGGTGTTGATAAACTTCATGCGGTGGAACATTCAATCGTTCAAGACCGTATTGAAGCAGGAACATTTATGGTTGCAGCTGCGATGACTGAAGGGGATGTTTTGATTGAAGAAGCAATTCCTGAACATAATCGTCCGCTTATCTCTAAGTTAACCGAAATGGGTGCTATTATTCGTGAAGAAAGAGGGGGGTTACGTGTCATTGGTCCTAAAGTGATCAAACCTACTGACATTAAAACATTACCTCACCCAGGCTTCCCAACAGATATGCAAGCGCAAATGACAGCAATGCAAATGGTAGCAGAAGGTTCTAGCGTAGTAACTGAGACTGTTTTTGAAAATCGTTTCCAACATCTTGAAGAAATGCAACGTATGAATGCTGATGTGAAAATAGATGGCAATATTGCTATTATCAACGGTACTCAATCATTACAAGGTGCCGCTGTAGAAGCAACTGACTTACGTGCTGCTGCTGCGTTGATCTTAGTAGGATTACGTGCCAATGGTATTACTCGAGTATCACATTTAGAATATCTAGATCGAGGCTATTACAAATTCCATGAAAAACTTCAAAAATTAGGAGCAAAAGTGGAACGTGTAAATGACGAGAAGGTTGTAGAAAAGAAGATGTCAACTGTTAAGTAAAAGGGGAAAGTGATATGAGTTCGACACGCTATATTATAGTGACTTTGTTGAAAGTTTTAGTAGTGATTGCCTTAGTGATTATTTTATTTGTTGCCGGAACGATGATCGGTTACGGAGTGATTGGCGGAGGAAATCCAAAAGATGTGTTCAAAGAAGAGATTTGGGCTCATATTCTAGACTTTTTTAAATAGGAGTTAATTTAAACTATGACATCCTGAGTTTTCAGGATGTCATAGTTTTTTTGTAAAATAAATTGATAAAAAAACAAAACATTTTTTGTAAACTCGCTGTAATATAGAGGGAGTTCAATGCTTTTTACGATACTTTACACCAGATTGATTGAATAAAAATAATGAAATCAATAAATAATTTTTTTTTACATATTTTCTAATGAAAAAAAGATAATCCTTAATATAACGGGATATTTTTGAACTACTTTTATTTTTTTTACTAAAAAAAGATGAAAATATTTATAATATGACAATCGATAAAACGCTTTCTTGCATACTGTAACGTAGCCTTAATTAAATAGTAACCATTAACGTTTTGACCCATGATATGATAACTCTCGTATGAATTTTAGGGAGGAAACTATTTAATGAAGAAAC